>NZ_JBXFWF010000028.1:0-53076 GCF_056854515.1 Stenotrophomonas sp. STEN063 | reverse complement strand
GGTAGCCTTGAAATGATCGGTATAGCGGTAGGTGCTTCTGGGGCCAGGGCGGGGCATTGGGATACTCCTGATCGTTAGGTCAGGGTGTCCACTAAAGCGAAGGAGCTACCGGTTCGGCTTGAATGAATTGTTAGGTGCCATCGAAGCGATAGACACTAGCTTGCGATCTCCATCTTGGCTGACCCGTAAAGGCGAACTGACCGCTCAAGAGATGGAGAGCCTTCATGCTCTGGGTATGAGGACACACTTATCACCCAATTTTGACCAAAGAACACAAGTTCGAGTGGGGTCAGCTTAGTGAGGAAGAGCAATGCCAACTGTTCCTCAGAGCTTGCAGTGAAGAATTCGAAGTCTGCCTTGTACTCTTCTACGCCAATTGCAGACGACCCGCCTTTGGAGCTAACGAAGCGACCTATTTTGCTGAGCCAGGCGCCATAAGCATCTGCCTCTGGAAATAGCTCAATTCTCTCCATGGGGCTCTGCAATATTTTCCGAAGAGTTTCAGCTTCCTGCTTTGTGACCGGAGCAATCATTGGACCCTCTTGTGGCACCTAACTCTTAGTAGACCGCCTAAACGCGGTGTAAAGCTGAGTATGCCCACTTTCGAACCGCTTTGAAACGGGAGTGGTTCTCCGTATAAACAATGGCTTGCAAAATGCGGCGCGGCTTGCGATCACCTCCTCCCTCCCAGTTTAGGATCGTTTGTTCACGGTGATATCGAATACACCCCTTTCCCGTCGGGCGTATTGGCGCTTGGAATGTCGTGATCGCGATGATTCCTCCGTCGGTTCATCCAGGCCGCGTGACGATTCCGGAGTCGACCCAGTGCTCCGCCACGCTTGCTCAAGCCGTTACTCCACTTCCCGAATCCGCGCCAACTCCGCCGCATTCCGCAGCGCCTGTAGGAATCTCGCCAGCGGCGCGTTTTGCGGCTCGCCGTCACGCGTGTAAACCATCACCGGCCGCTGCCAGGAAAACCCTGGTGCATCCAGTTTCACCCACTGTCCGGCAAGCAGCTCTGCCTGCGCCAGACGGCTGGGCAACAACGTGAGATAGCCGCCATCACGAATCATCGCGCGCATGAATTCGGGGGAACCACTTTCCATCGTGTTGAGCGGGGGCTCCAGCCCTGCTTCATGGAAGCGCTGGCGGAATGCGCCCTCCACCGCGCCGAGGCGACGGCCGAAAATCCATGCCTGCGCCAGCAGCTGCGCCGGCGTGATGGCGCGTTGCCGCGCCAGCGGGTGACGCACGCTGGCGAGTACGCGGTACTCGTCGTGCATCAGCACTTCGCTCTTGATGCGCGGGTCGGGGTCGCCATCGCCAAAGGTGTGCAGGGTGACTACCGCATCGAGTTCGCGCGCCAGCAGGCTGGGCAGCAGTTCGGGCAGGATACCGCTGCTGACATGGATGCCGATCTTCGGCCAATGCCGCCGCAGCGCCAGCACCGCCGGTGCTACCAGCGAGCCGGCGGTACTGGGGCCGGTGCCGATGCGGACTTGCCCTTCGGCGCCGGTCTGCAGCTCGAGTAGGCGGTCCTCGAAGCGGCGCACGGCGTCGTGGGCAGGCTGGGCGTGTTCCATCAGCAGGCGGCCGACGTCGGTGAGCCGGGCCTCGCGGCTGCCGCGTTCGAACAAACGGGCGCCCAGCTGTTGCTCCAGTGCCTGGATGCCCTTGCTCAGGGCCTGCTGGGTGCGGCCGGTGGCGGCGGCGGCGCGGGTAAAGCTGCCGTGTTCGACCACGGACAGGAAGTAGCGAAGCTGGCGGAGGTCCATGGCGGCACGAGGTAACAACCAATGGTTGTGGATCGTACTCGAATTGGTTGGCGGTAATCGGGGCAGGCCATCGATAGTCGGCTGATCGCATCTCCCGGAGGGGCACCATGGCCAGCCGCAACGCCGTCAAACAGTGGGACCAGCAGTACGACCTCGTCATCGCCGGATTTGGTCTGGCCGCCATGTGTGCCGCCATCGAGGCGCACGACCTGGACCCGAACCTGTCCATTCTTATTCTGGAAAAGGCCAATGAGGCTGAGACCGGTGGCAACAGCCGCGTTGCCGGGCAGTCGTTGCTGATCACCAGGAACGCCAAGGTGCTGGCCGAGTACCAGCGCAAGATGAGCGTAGCCAACCCGATCCCGGAGGACATGCTGGTGCCGTGGTCAGAGGCGATGGAAGCGCTGGAACCGTGGATCCAGGAGCGTGCGGCCCAGGCCGGCGCGCAGTTCATCCACGGCACCGGCTTCTCCGAGCGAGATGCGGTGCTGGAGTTCCCGGAGTTCGGTGCGCGTGAGGCCGTGCATTGCACCGCCACCATCCTGCCGATCCCATCCGGCGTGTACCTCGCTTTCCGCGAGAATATCCGCCTGCGCCCGCGCATCCAGATCGCCTATGAGTCGCCGCTCAAGGATCTGGTGCAGGACCCGGATACGCTGGAGGTATTCGGCGTCATCGCCGAGCAGAACGGCGAGCGCGTGGCCATCCGTGCCAACAAGGGCGTGGTGATGGCGACCGGTGGCTTTGAGGCCAACCTGGACATGCAGCGCAATTACTTTGGTCTTGCCAACCCGGCACCGCTGGGTACGCCGCACAACACCGGCGACGGCATCAAGATCCTGCAGAAGGCCGGTGCGGATCTGTGGCATATGCGTAACCAGGGCCAGTCCGGTGGCATCTGGCCGGGCTTCAAGCCGGAAGGTTTCGTCAATGGCTTCCTGCGCAACTTCTTCTGGCAGAGCTTCAGCTGGATCGAGGTGGATGCGAACACCGAGCGCTTCTACAACGAAACCGCCGAATTGCAGCTCACGCACTATAAGGAAAAGAAGCACGGTCATTGGGTGGACACCCCGCATTACCGTGCGCAACCGGTGCATATGATCTTTGATGCCATCACCTGCCAGTACAACAAGCTGGTGGTTGAAGTGATGAGCTGGAACCCGGTGGTGCGTGGTTACACGTGGTCAGATGACAATTCGGTGGAAGTGGAGAAAGGGTGGATCCAGAAGGCCGATACGCTGGAAGAGTTGGCAGCGCAGATCAACCGCGATCCGGCCAAGCTGCGTGCCGAGGTTGAGCGCTACAACGCGGCCTGTGCAGCGAGGAATGATGCCGATTTCGGGCGTAACCCTGAGACCTTGTTCCCGATCGCGCAGGCGCCGTTCTATGCCATGCGGATTGATCCGGTAATCGTGTGCACGGGCGGTGGCGCGCGCCGCAACATCAAGTCCGAGGTGCTGGACCATGATGGCAAGCACATCCCGCGTCTGTATGAAGCCGGTGAGATGGGGTCGATGTTCTCCGATCTCTATCAGAACGGTTCGTACCTTACCGAGGCAATGATCTCTGGACGCGCTGCGGGTCGTGAGATCGTCGGTCTTGGCAACTGGGAGGCTTGAGCATGAAGGTTGCTACCCCCGCGATGAAGCTGGATGTGCGCATCAATGACGTGAAGGCCGAGGAAGGGCTGCTGGTGATGGACGGTGTTGCGGGCATGCTGCCGTGCAAGACCAGTCTGACGCCGGCTGAGTTTCGACAGATGATGAAGCTGGCGCTGCGGCCGAGTGTGTTGGCGTTGTTGTTCAAGAAGTAAGGCGGAAGCCGTTGCTTGGAGCCTTGCTTGAAGCCTTGCTTGAAGCCCCTCTCCCCCCGGGAGAGGGGTTGGGGAGAGGGTGAGTGCGAAGTGCCCTGCAAAAGCCAAAAAGCAAAAGCCCCCTCATCCGCCCCTTCGGGACACCTTCTCCCGCGAGCGGGAGAAGGGATAGGAGCCAAAGCCAAAGGCAAAGCCAAAGGCAGAGGCAGAGGCAAAGGCAGAGGCAAAGGCAGAGGCAAAGGCAGAGGCAAAGGCAAAGGCAAAGGCAAAGCCATAGCCACAGCCACAGCAAGAACCAAAACCAAAACGGCTTGGCTTCCGTCGAACTTTGTTCGGTTGATGAGAGCTTCTAGAGGAGCGCTTGGCAGCGAAAGATGCTCCACCAAACGCTACATGCGTTGACCTGGCCCGTTGATCAGCTCAGTTCCGCACTACAACGCGTTGAAGCTCAAACACCACCCAGCTCCAACCGTCGCTGCCACAGCGCATGCATGCCGCGCGCAGCCAGGTCTTCCGGGTGGCGTTGTACGCCGATGCCCCAGGAAATCAACGCCTGTGCATACAGTGCCAGCAAGCGGTCACTGCCAATCAGGTGCACCTGCGACAAGCGCGGGGTGTGTTCGAGTACGCCGGAGGAAAGTATCTCATGGCCGATCAGCAGGCCTGACAGATAAGACGGCAGGGCGCTGCCTTCCAGCTGGTTGAACAGGCCGAGGGTGCGCACACCGAAAAGGTGATGCAGAAGTCCGCCCTTCTGCCGGCTGCGCTTGAGTCCACTTTCAAATGCCCAGGCGTCGAAACGGCTGTCATCTTCGGGCATCAGCTTGCCCAGTAGGCTGTGGGTGCGCAGTACCGCGTATAGCTCGCCCGTCATTGCCGTTGTCAGGCGACGTATCTGGCCATCGGCAATCGAAACCCACTTGCTATGCGTGCCGGGCAGGCAGACGACATGATTGCCGCGTGGCAGTACCGCCAGCAGTGCGGCCAGCTGGGTTTCTTCGCCGCGCATTACGTCGGGTACGGCGTCGCCGCCGGTATCGCTGACACCTGGCACGACCCATAACGCGCGATCGGCCAAGCCCGGTGCCTGCAGCGGTACCAAGGCAGCGGCAAGGTCGTCGATGCCGGCGGGGCAGGGCAGGTAAGGTACTTCCTGCCAACCGCTGCGGCTGCCGACCATGCCGGACAGGAGCAGCAAGCGGTCATCCCAACCGGCAATCTCTTCTGCAAGCACCGCTTCAAACTGTCCGGCACTGGCTTGCAGGCCGCGTTCGCTGCGGCGGCGCTCGCAGACATGGCCGCTCTCATCGAGGCGGTACAGGCGCAGGCTGCTGGTACCCCAGTCCACGGCGATCATGGCAACTCCACGCGATCCACGCTTGCCTTCAACTGCGGGTGCTCCCAGACAAAGATGCCTCCTGCATCGGGCTGCGCGCTCAAGGCGGCGGCATCCAGACCGACGCGGGCACTGCTGATGTACAGCGCACCGGGTGCCAGTACGCAGCAGGAGGCGTGCTGGGTGGGGATGTGAACCAGTTGCTCGATGCGGCCATCGGCGGAATAGCAGGCAACCCGGCCTGCGCCCCACTGTGCGTTCCATACGCGACCTTGGACATCGACTACCGCGCCGTCAGGTTCGATGCCTGGTTCGCTCAGGCTGGCAAATGCCTGCAGCTCTTCAACCAGTGCGCTGTGCGGGTCATAACGGCCAGTGATGATGTTGGCCTGCGGCGAGTCGCAGAAGTAGATGCGCTCACCGTCAGGGCTGAAGCAGATCGCGTTTGGAATGGCGGCGTGTGGCAAGGGCAGACGGCGCAGGCCTTTGCCTGCACTCCATTGGTAGAAGCTGCCGCCGCGACGTCCGTCGGCATGGTCGCTCTTGGTGCCGAACACGAAGTTGCCGTGGCGGTCGGCACGGCCGTCATTGATGCGGGTGTTGGGGTTGTCGGCTTCCACCTGTGCCAGCAGTTGCAGGCTGAGTTCGCGGTCCTGCAGCTGGGCTTCCGGGTCGGCTGCATGCAGACCATTGGCCAGGCCCAGCAGCAGGCGGCCATCGTTTGCCAGCGCAAGGCAGCCTAGCGGCTCGTGCAGCTGCCAGTACTGGCTGCGGCCGCTGGCTGGATCGTAGCGCCACAGGCGTGCTGCGAGGATGTCGGTCCAGTACAGGACATTGCGGCGGTCGCACCAGAGGATGCCTTCGCCGAGCTCGCAGCGGCTGTCCACCAGCAGCCGTGCGTCGGCTTCGGTTACCTGCGGCACCTGTGCATTCACCATTCGGCAACGCTGCCGTCGCTGTGGCGCCACAGCGGATTGCGCCAGCGCGGTGGATTCTTGTTGGCTTCGATCAGGCGTGCTTCGTCGATCTCCACGCCCAGGCCCGGCTTCGGCAGGGCCGCGATGCAGCCCTGTGCGTCGCAGGCGAAGTCGTCCTTGTTGATGACGTAGTCCAGCAGGTCCACACCCTCGTTGTAGTGGATGCCGATGCTCTGTTCCTGCAGCACCGCGTTGTGGGCGACGAAGTCCAGCTGCAGGCAGGCGGCCAACGCCACCGGTCCGAGCGGGCAATGCGGGGCCAGCGCGACGTCATGCGCTTCGGCCATCGCGGCGATCTTGTGGCACTCGCTGATGCCGCCGGCATGCGACAGGTCCGGCTGTAGGATGGCCAGTCCGCCGGCTGCCAGCACCGGCTTGAACTCGGTGCGCGAATACATGCGCTCGCCGGCCGCCAGCGGAATGCTGCTGACCTCCGACAGTGGGCGGTAGTACTCCCATTGCTCCGGCAATACCGGCTCTTCGACAAACAATGGGCGATACGGCGCCAGTTCTTTCAGCAGTACGCGCGCCATCGGTGCACTCACCCGGCCATGGAAATCGATGCCGAAATCCACGCTGTTGCCGAGGGCGTCGCGGATGGTGGCGACTTTCTCGATGGCGGTGTCGACGGCGCGTGGGCTGTCGATCAGCTTCAGTTCTTCGGTGCCGTTGAACTTGAAGGTGTCGTAGCCAAGCGACTTGTAATGCTGCATCTGCTTGACGATGTCGGCCGGACGGTCACCGCCAACCCAGCGATAGGTCTTCATGCGGTCACGCACCAGGCCGCCGAGCAGCTGGTAGACCGGCACGCCCAGCGCCTTGCCCTTGATGTCCCACAGCGCCTGGTCGATGCCGGCGATGGCACTCATCAGGATCGCGCCGCCGCGGTAGAAACCACCGCGGTACAGCACCTGCCACAGGTCGTTGATGCGGGCCGGGTCCTTGCCGATCAGGTAGTCGCCGAGTTCGTGTACGGCGGCCTCCACGGTGGCTGCGCGGCCTTCGATCACCGGTTCGCCCCAGCCGCTGATGCCCTCGTCGGTCTCGATCTTGAGGAACAACCAGCGCGGCGCAGCCTGGTAGGTGGTCAGACGCACGATCTTCATGCCGAGTAGTCCAGATAGGCCTGGCGGAACGCACGCGCGTTGTCGCGGGTGGTCTGCACCGGTTGGCCGGGTTGATAAAGGTCACCGCCGGTGCCCGCACCCTGACAACCAGCGGAAAGATAGCTGGCCAGGGTGGCGGGGGAGACGCCACCGACGGCGAAAAGGGGGACCGGCGGCAGCACGCTGCGCAGGGCGCGTATCAGTGCTGGGCCGTGGATGGATGCAGGGAACAGCTTCAGCATCTGCGCACCCGCGCGCAGTGCCTGGAAGGCCTCGCTGGCGGTGGCGAAGCCAGCCGCCACCAGCAGCCCTTCGGCAACCGCGCGTTGGATCAGCTGCGGGTCTGTATTCGGGGTGACCATCAGCCGGCCACCAGCACGCAGCAAGGCGTCGACATGCTCGGGCAATACCACCGTGCCGGCGCCGATGCAGGCGTGCTGGCCGTGGCGCTGCACGCTGCGTTGCACGCTCTGCTCCCAGCCCGGCGAGTTGCTCGGGATCTCGATCGCGTCGAAACCCTCCTCGACCAGCGCATCGACATGTGCATCCACCTCACCCGGCGTGATGCCGCGCAGGATCGCGATCAAGGGCAACTGGAAGGGCAGGGCGGTCATGTCAGTCGTGGTAAACCTGTGAGCGGCCGCCATCGATCAGGATGTCGGTGGCGTTGATGAAGCGCGCTTCGTCGCTGGCCAGGAACAGCGCGGTATAGGCCACTTCTTCCGGCCTGCCGATGCGACGCGGCGGCAACAATGCGGTCTGGCGCGCGCGGGCGCCGGGTTCGCGTTCGAACCAGGCCTCGATGCGTGGCACCAGGATCAGCCCCGGCGAAATGGAGTTCACGCGGATGCCATGCGCGGCGTACTCGATGCCGAGCGAGCGGGTCATGCCGATCAAGGCGTGCTTGGCCACGGGATACGGGAATGCGCCAGGAATGATCTTGTGCCCATGCACCGAGGCGATGTTGACGATGGCGCCAGCCTGCTGCGCGACCATGCCGGGCAGCACGGCCTTGCACAGCTGCCAGGCACCTTCCAGGTTCAGCGCGAAGCAGCGCTGCCATTGGGCGTCGTCCAATGCCAGCGGATCGGAGAACACATCGGCGCCGGCATTGTTGACCAGCACATCGATGCGGCCATGGCGCTCGAGGGCGGCTTCGATCAGGCTGCGCATCGCGGCGGTATCGGTGATGTCGCCCTGCAGCAGCTCAATGCCGTCGGCATCGCCGACAGTCAGGTCGATGCCGATCACCTGCGCGCCTTCGGCATGGAACAGGCGGGCGATGGCCGCGCCGATGCCACTGGCGGCACCGGTCACCACTGCCACCTTGCCGGCCAGGCGAGCGCTCATCGGCTGCCTCCGGCCCGGCAAACACAGTGGCCGCCCGCGCTGCTGGCGCTGGCTGATAGTGAAACCTTCATCCCTTTCTCCCTGGAGCCTGCTGTCGGTACTGGCCGCGCCGGCCCGGCAGGGCGGCGGCGGTGCTGACGGAAGCGTGGCATAGCCTTGCGTGAGAACCTATGTGCGACAAATGAAATTTTTGTCGTAATGTATTCGCTGGGCGAATAGCTACTCAGTCGAGGGGATCGGCACGCATGGTTCAACCCACCACCGGCTGGTTCAATGCCACCCGTTTGAAGACCCGGCACCTGTTGCTGCTGCTGCATCTCTACGAGCAGCGCTCGGTGCTGCGCGCGGCCGAGGCGGCCAACATGACCCAGCCGGCGGCGTCCAAGCTGCTGGCCGAAATGGAGGACCTGCTGGGCGTGCCGCTGTTCGAGCGGCATGCGCGAGGGGTGGAGCCGACCTGGTACGGCCAGGTGCTGATCCGCCGGGCGCGTTCGGCGCTGTCGGAGATCGGCCGGGCCCAGGACGAGATCGCGGCGCTGCGCAGTGGCCGCACCGGCCAGGCCGCGATCGGCACCGTGGTCAATCCCGGCACCAACCTGGTGCCGCAGGCGGTGGCCGCGCTCAAGCGCGACTTCCCCGACATCCTGATCCGGATCGAGATGGACTACAGCCGGCCGCTGGTGGCCAAGCTGCTCGATGGCCAACTCGACATCGTGGTCGGCCGCATCATGGGCGCCGAAGGCAGCAGTGAGCTGGAGTTCGAGCCACTGGCCGATGAGCCGCACTCGGTGATCGTGCGTGCCAGCCATCCGTTGGCGGGGCGCAAGCGCGTCGGCTACGGCGATCTGGTCGAGTACGGCTGGATCATGCCGCCCGATGGCAGCGTGCTGCGCTCACGGCTGGACGCGGTGTTCCTGGAACATGGGTTGGTGCCGCCGCAGAACATCGTCGAGACCACCTCGCTGCCGGTCACCATCCATCTGCTGCGTCACAGCGATATGTTGACCGCGCTGCCGGCCGAATCGGTCGCGCCCTACCTGCAGACCGGGCAGATGCTGGTCCTGCCGATCGCGCTGGACGTGCGCATGGAGTTCTTCGGCATCATCCGCCGGCGCGACCAGTTGTTGTCCCCCGGTGCCGAGCGCGTGCTGGAGGCGCTGCGGCTGACCGCGCGGCGCTTGTACCCGCCGGTCGCCTGAACCGGGGTATTCACTTCCGATATACATCCTGCGCATTTTTTCATTGGTCGGGAATGAGTACCCCCGCCTATGCTCGCCGCCGTGGCTGTTTCAGGTCATTGGTATCAGGGCCATGGCCCGCGTGCGCCAGGGGGCATGCGGATCCACCGGCAAAGTGATGTGGAGAGCGGTAAGTCGGGCGCCCGGCCATGGCGGGGTGTGCAGGTACGCGGTTTTCAATCAGCTTCACCTGGTGCCAAAGGCGCAATGACGTCGGTGCTGGGGACAACTCAATCGTCGTCATGTGTCCTGGGAGGGAACATTCATGTCAACGTTCCAGCGCCGCCTCACGGTGGCCAATAGCGCGCGTCGCCGCGCTTGTAGCGGTCTGCAACCGACCGTCCTTGCCCTGAGTGTGGCGCTGCTGCTTTCGGCCGCCGCTCAAGCACAGGAAGCCGCCACCACGCCGACCACCACCGACCTGGACAAGGTCGAGGTCACCGGTACCCGTGGCAGCCTGACCAAGGCACAGATCATCAAGGAACAGTCCGACCAGATCGTTGATTCGATCGTGGCCGAGGACATCGGCAAGCTACCCGACAACAACGTCGCCGAGGCATTGCAACGCATCACCGGCGTGCAGATCACCCGCAACAAGGGCGAAGGCAGCGGCATCATGGTGCGCGGCCTCACCCAGGTGCGCAGCGAGCTCAACGGCCGCGATATCTTCACCGCCAACGCCGGCCGTGCATTGAGCTGGGAAGACGTGCCGGCCGAACTGCTCGGCGGTGTGGACGTCTACAAGAACCCCAGTGCGGAGATGATCGAAGGCGGCCTCGGTGGTCTGGTCAACCTGCGCACCCGCATGCCCTTCGACCAGGACGGCATGAAGGTCTCCGGCAGCTTCACCCTCAACAAGTGGGACCTGCGCGACTCGTTGCAGCCCTCGGCGTCCATCCTGTTCTCCAACCGCTGGAACACCGAAGCCGGTGAATTCGGCGTGCTGTTCAACGTTGCCCACCAGGAAGGCCAGTACCGCGAAGACCGCATCAACATGGGCAGCTACCTGTCCTATGACGATGTACCCGGCTACGAAGGCCAGAACGTTGTCATTCCCAGCGAAGTCGGCATGTACAGCCACTTCGGTGACCGTGAGCGTGACGGCCAGTACGTGGCGTTGCAGTGGAAGCCGAACGACGACGTCGAGATCTACGGCACCGTGCTGCGTTCGGACTACAAGTTCCGCAACCGCGAATACAGCGTGCGCGTGGGCAACCTCAACAACAACACCCAGGACCTGGTGAACTGGTCCAACAACGGCTGGGGCTTCGTTTCGCCGAGCATCCCGGGCTACGAAGCGTTCAACGACCCGTTCGGCTTCGACGGCAACGGCGAGTTCCAGTACGGCACCTTCAACAACGCGCTGATCACCACCACCGCGCGCATGGACTGGCGCAACTCGGTGACCACCGACTATGCGCTGGGCGGCAAGTGGCAGGTCAATGACAACCTGCACCTGTCCACCGACTTCCAGTACATCGATGCCACCACCGAGAGCGTCAACTACTGGGTGGACCTGCTCGCCGGCCAGGTGGATCCGGATGACTGGCGTGGCTGGTCCGGCCTGTACGGCGTGCCGCCGGTACGCGTGGACATGAGCGGCCGCTATCCGTCGGTGACCGTGCTCGACCGCGAGACCGGCCAGCCGATCAATGGCTACATGAGCGACATCAGCAACTACGGTGGCTGGTACTCGCACCTGGACAAGCGTGACAACAACGACGCCGACCAGTTCTCCTGGCGCGCCGACCTGCGCTGGGATTTCCTCGACAGCGACCTGCTCAACGACCTGCGCATGGGCGTGCGTTACACCGACCGCAGCGCCATCACCCGCAGCTCGGGCTGGAACTGGCAGAAGATCGCACCGGCTGGTACCGACAATGCCTGGGGCAGCTTCACTCCGGCGCCGTTCGCCGACTACCCCAATGCCTGCTACCGGCTGTTCCCGTTCAGTGACCACTTCCGTGGCAACAGCGGCTTGCCGACCGGCTACGTTGCCTGCGACGAGATGGTCGCCGACTACGAGAACACCGTGCGCATGTTCGGCCACGAGCCGATCGCCTACAACCCGATCACCGACATCCGCGAGTACACCGAGAAGACCTACGCCGCGTACGCCATGCTGCGCCTGGGCAACGACTCGGCGCGCTTCCCGTGGGACGTTAACGTCGGCGCGCGCGTGGTGCGCACCGAGACCACGGTCAACGGTTATGAGCTGGCGCAGAATTCGGCCACCAACGACACCAACCAGGTCAACGCCAAGCACTCGTACACCGATGTGTTGCCGAGCCTGAACTTCCGCATGTTCCTGACCGACAGCCTGCAGTGGCGCGTGGCTGCCTCGCGGGCGATGTCGCGCCCGGACTTCAACCTGATGGACCCCTACGTCTATCTCAACGACACGTTCTTCGACTTCAACACCGGTGGCGTTTCCTACGCCAGCCGCGGCAATCCAAACCTGGATCCGATGTACTCCAATCAGTTCGATACCTCGCTGGAGTGGTACTTCGGCCTGGGCTCGATGATCTACGGCACCGCGTTCTACAAGCAGGTTGACGGCTTCTACTACTACGACACGATCGCCGCCAATTACTTCGACCCGAACTTCGACATGCCGCTGGAAGGTTCCACCACCGGTGAGACCCGTCCATGCGTGAGCATGGAGTGCGTGCGCGAGTTCCAGCTGCAGACCCGCGCCAACGGCCAGGACGGCAAGATCAAGGGCTTCGAACTCGGTTACCGCCAGTTCTTCACCTTCCTGCCGGGCGCGCTGGACGGCCTGGGCTTCGAGGCCAACTACACCTACGTGGACAGCAAGGCACCGGCACCGGACGCCGCCAGCACCGACGGCATCGAGATTTCCTACCTGCCGTTGGAAGGCCTGTCGAAGAAGAGCTACAACGTGGTGTTGATGTACGAAAAGGAACGTGTGTCCTTCCGTGCCGCCTACAACTGGCGTGATACCTGGCTGGTCACCACGCGGCCGCCGAATGCGGGTCACGTGCCGCAGTACCACGACGCCACCGGCCAGCTGGATGCCTCGCTGCGCATCAACCTCAACAAGATCTGGTCGCTGACCCTGGACGGCACCAACCTGCTCGATGAGGTGCGTTCGGATTACTACGGCAGCAGCAGCCGTCCCAACGGCTGGTACGTCAATGATCGTCGTTATGGATTGAGCATCCGGGCCAACCTGGATCTTTGAACGGAGGTGCGGTGATGGCAGGTGTCGGGCGCTTCAATACGGGTGGTACGCAGCAACACGCGGCCACGGGCGCCGGGCTCCTGCGGCGGTGGATGCTGGCGGCGGCGGCGATGCTGCTGCCAGCGCCGGTCGCGCTGTCCGCACCCGCGGCGGCGCCAGCGGAGTACCAGTGGCACAACGTCGCCATCGGCGGCGGCGGCTTCGTCACCGGGCTGGTCTTCCACCCGCAGCAACAGGGGCTGCAGTACGCGCGCACCGATATCGGTGGCGCGTACCGTTGGGAGCCGGCGCAGCAGCGCTGGCAACCCCTGCTGGACTGGATGGACGCCAGCGACCAGGGCCGTTTCGGCGTGGAAAGCATGGCCGTCGATCCGGCCGACCCCGAACGCCTGTACATGGCGGTGGGCACCTATCTGCACGAGCGTGGCAGCAACGGCGTGATCCTGCGTTCGAACGACCGCGGGCAGAGTTTCCAGCGCACCGAACTGCCCTTCAAGATGGGCGGCAACGAACTGGGCCGTGCCAATGGTGAGCGCCTGGCGGTGGACCCGAACGACGGCAAGGTGCTGTTGTTCGGTACCCGTGGCAACGGCGTGTGGCGCAGTGCCGACGGTGGTGTCAGCTGGAGCGAGTTGACGTCGTTCCCGGCAATCGCCAAATCCACCGCAGCCACCGCGCAGAGCTGGGGCGGTGCGCAGGCCATCGGCGTGGCCTTCATCAATTTCGAACCAGACAGCAAGGGTGGCGACGGTGCATCGCGCACGGTCTACGCCGGCGTCTCGACCCAGCAGACCGCGCTGTACCGCTCCGACGATGCCGGCCGCAGCTGGCAGGCAGTGCCGGGCCAGCCGACCGGCTTGCGCCCCAACCACATGGTGCGCGACAGCCTGGGCCGCTGGTTGCTGAGCTACGGCGACCAGCCCGGTCCCAACACCATGAACAACGGTGCGCTGTGGCGCTTTGATCCGCGCGACGGTGCATGGACCGACATCACCCCGGTGCCGCAGTCCACCGACCTGCAGGGCGACGGCTTCGGCTGGGGCGCGGTGGCGGTGGATCCGCAGGACCCGCAGCGTATCGTCGCCAGCACCTTCAATCGCTTCGCGCCGCATGACGACATCTTTCGCAGCGTCGATGGCGGCCGCAGCTGGACCGCGCTGTCCACGCGCGCCGACTTCGACCACTCCTATGCACCGTGGACCGAAGAGGCGCGGCCGCATTGGATGGGTGTGCTGGCGATCGATCCGCACGACCCTGGCCACCTGCAGTTCGTCACCGGCTACGGCATCTGGGATACGCGCGACCTGCGCAGCTTCGACGACGGCAAGCGCCTGACCTGGCGTTTCCCGTTGGCTGGCTTCGAGGAGACCGTTCCGCTGGCGCTGGTCAGCCCGCCGCAGGGTGCGCACCTGGTCAGTGGCCTGGGCGACATCGACGGCTTCGTGCATGACGATCTGGACACGCCGCAGCAGCGGTTTGCCGGCGTGCGCTTCTCCAATACCGAAAGCCTTGCCTATGCC
Organism: Stenotrophomonas sp. STEN063; assembly: GCF_056854515.1. Classification (NCBI taxonomy): domain Bacteria; kingdom Pseudomonadati; phylum Pseudomonadota; class Gammaproteobacteria; order Lysobacterales; family Lysobacteraceae; genus Stenotrophomonas; species Stenotrophomonas sp. STEN063. Next base: position 38,756 of record NZ_JBXFWF010000028.1, on the reverse strand, counting down.
GGGCAGGCACCGCAGCTGATGGTGCGTACCGGCTATTTCCATGACCGCCCCGAAGGCGCGGTGCGTGCGGCCTGGTCGAAGGATGGCGGGCGCAGCTGGACGGCATTCGCGCACGAGCCGCCCGATGGCGAAGGTGCAGGCCGCATCACCCTGGCCGCCGATGGCAAGCGGGTGATCTGGCAGACCCGCAATGGCGGCCATTGGCTCAGTGCCGATTTCGGCGGCCGCTGGCAGGCGGTGAAAGGCCTGCCGAAGAATGCGGTGGTGGAAGCGGACAAGCTGGAGGCCGGCGTGTATTACGGCTTCGATCCGGTCAGCGGTGCGCTGTATGTCAGTGGCGACGGCGGCGTGGAATTCCGTCAGGCCGAGGCCGGCGTCGGCGCGGTGGGTGATTGGTTCCGTGCCGAGATCCGCCCGAATCCGTGGCAGGCCGGGGAGGCCTGGGTCGCCGCCGGCTGGCGTGGGCTGTTGCACTGGTCGCCGGGCAAGCTGCGCCGTGTGGAAGGCCTGGACAACGTGTTCTCGGTCGGGCTCGGCAAGCCGCTCAAGGAGGGTGACACGCCGGTGCTGTTCGTATTCGGCGAGATGGCCGGCAAGCGTGGCCTGTACCGTTCCGACAACGGTGGCCGCCGCTGGACCCGCATCGACAACGACGCGCAGCGCTTTGGCGGCGTGATCCGCCATGTCACCGGTGATACGCGTATTCCCGGCCGCGTCTATTTCGGCACCGAAGGCCGTGGCATCTGGTACGGAGAATCGAAGTGAAATCGTTGTTCGCAGTGATGGGCCTGGCAGCGCTTGCCAGCAGTGCACAGGCAGTGGAGCTGCCGCGTGTGTTCGCCGACGGCATGGTGCTGCAGCGTGACCAGCCCTTGCCCGTATGGGGCAAGGCTGCACCGGGTGCACAGGTACGCATCGATTTCGCGGGCAGGCAGGTGACGGTGAAGGCCGCTGCCGACGGCAACTGGCGCGCGCAGTTGGCCGCGTTGCCGGCTGGCGGCCCGTATGTGCTGAGCATCGACGACAAGGCTGCGCCAAAGCAGTTGCGTGACGTCTACGTCGGTGAAGTGTGGCTGGCCTCGGGCCAGTCCAACATGGAATGGCCACTGGCCCAGACCGATGGCGCCGAGGCGGCGATCGCCGCTGCCAATGATCCGCTGATCCGCCATTTCAAGATCCCCAAGTCGTGGGCCGGCGCACCGCAGTGGCAGCTCACTGGCGGCGACTGGCGGCAGGCAACGCCGCGTACCGCCGGCGACTTTTCGGCAGTAGCGTATTACTTCGCGCAACAGCTGCGTGCGCGCACTGGTGTTGCGGTCGGCATCATCGACAGCACCTGGGGCGGCAGCACCATCGAAGCCTGGAGTGATGCAGCAACGCAGGGCCTGGACAGCGCCGCGCTGGCCGCACAGGCGGCTGCACTGCGCGAGGCCGACACCAAGGCGCTGCAGGTAACCCACGCCAACCTTGCGCGCTGGCCGCAACTGCCGGCCGATGCCAGCCACTGGCATGAGGCCGATGTCGATGCGGCGCAGTGGACCACCATCACCGTGCCCGGCCTGTGGGAAAGCCAGGGCTGGAATGGCATGGACGGCGTTGCCTGGTACCGCGCCAGCTTCCGCCTCAGTGCCGATGAAGCTGCCAGGGGCGTGACCCTGGGCGTGGGCCGCATCGACGACAGTGATACCACCTGGGTCAACGGCCAGCAGGTCGGCGAAACCAAGCTGCAGTACAACCTGGCGCGTCGCTACAGCGTGCCCGCGTCCGCATTGCACGCCGGGCTCAACCATGTCGCCGTGCGCGTGCAGGACTTCGGCGGCGGTGGCGGCATCCACGGCGAGGCCAGCGAAGTGTTCGTGCAGCCGCAGGGCGCGGCCGCGCGTGCGCTGGATGGCTGGAGCTTCCGTGTCGAGAGCGCGCAGGTCGCGCTGGTGGACGACAAGAACCAGCATCCAACCCTGTTGTACAACGCGATGATCCATCCACTGCAGGATTACGGCGTGCGTGGCGTGCTCTGGTACCAGGGCGAATCCAACGCCAATACCTTGCCGCAGGCGCAGAAGTACCGGCAGCAGTTCCCGGCGTTGATCACGCAATGGCGCGCACAGTGGAAGGCACCTGCGCTGCCGTTCCTGTGGGTGCAGCTGGCGCCGTTCTCGTCCGGTGCGGACAAGCGCGATGCCGACGATGTCGCCATCGACAGCCCGTGGGCCCTGCTGCGTGAATCGCAGGGCACGACACTGGCGCTGCCAGCCACCGCCCAGGTGGTGATCACCGACGTTGGCGATGTGCACGACATCCACCCGCGCAACAAGCGCACCGTTGGCGATCGCCTGGCGCTCGCCGCAGGGAAGTTGGTTTATGGCGACAGCGCGGTCGTTGCATCCGGCCCGAGCCATGTCGGCCATGACGTGCAGGGCAGCAGCGTGGTGCTGCGTTTCGACGCGGGCGCTGCGCCGTTGCAGGTAGGCGGTGGCGGTGAACTGAAGGGCTTTGAGGTTGCCGGCAGTGATGGGCATTTCCATCGTGCGCAGGCCCGCATCGATGGCAACCGGGTGATCCTGCAGAGCAGCGCAGTGCAGGCGCCGGTGGCCGCGCGCTATGGCTGGAGCGATACCGCGCAGGGCGCCAACCTGACAGGTGCCACCGGCTTGCCGGCGTCGCCTTTCCGCACCGGGCCATGAGCGTGCGGACTACCTGCATGAAGCAAAAGGAAACGACCATGAAGTTGACGTCCCGACGTTCCGCGCCGGTCACCGGTGGCCTGCTCGCAACCGCGATGGCATTGCTGTTGGCTGCCTGTGGCAGCGCCAACCCGGACGCACCCGCTGCGCAAGGTGGCGAAGCCAAGACTGCAGCCGCGGCCGCGGCCGCGGCCACTGCAGCGGACCTGCCGCGCGTGGTCACCGAGAATGGTCGCCATGCCTTGTTCGTCGATGGCAAGCCGTTCCTGATCCTTGGCGCGCAGGTCAACAACTCCAGCAACTACCCGCAGGCGCTGGACGACGTATGGCCGGCCATCGACATCCTCAAGCCGAACACGGTGATGGTGCCGGTGGGCTGGGAACAGGTGGAAGCCAAGGAGGGCGAGTTCGATTTCTCCTTCGTCGATACCCTGCTGGAGCAGGCCCGCGAAAAGAAAGTGCGGTTGATCCTGTTGTGGTTCGCCACCTGGAAGAACAACGGCCCGAACTACGCGCCGGAGTGGGTGAAGCTGGACAACCAGCGCTTCCCGCGCGTGATCACCGCCGACGGCCGCACCCTCAACTCGTTGTCGCCGCATGCACCGGCAACCCTGGAGGCCGACCGCAAGGCCTTCGTGCAGCTGATGCGTCACCTCAAGGCCAAGGACCCGCAGCACACCGTGATCATGGTGCAGCCGCAGAACGAGCCGGGTACCTATGGCAGCGTGCGTGACTTCTCGCCGCTTGCGCAGAAGGATTTCGATGCAGCCGTGCCCGAGGCCTTGCTGAAGAAGCTGGGCAAGCAGCCGGGGACGTGGCGCGACGTGTTCGGGGCCGATGCCGACGAGTTCTTCCATGCCTGGCATATCGCCCACTTCATTGACCAAGTGGCTGCTGCCGGCAAGGCCGAGTACAACCTGCCGATGCTGGTCAATGCAGCATTGCGCGGCCCGTTCAACCCGGGCCAGCCCGGGCAGTACGCCAGCGGTGGCCCCACCGACAACGTGCTGGACGTGTACAAGGCAGCAGCGCCGAACATCGACCTGTTGGCGCCGGACATCTACATGCCCGAGTACACGATGTACACCACGGTGCTGGAGCGCTATTCGCGCGCCGACAATCCGCTGTTCGTCGCCGAGACCGGCAACCGCGAGGAGTACGCGCGTTACTTCTTCTCCGCGTTGGGTCACCAGGCCATCGGCTGGTCGCCGTTCGGCATCGACTACTCCAAGTACTCCAACTATCCACTTGGCGCACGGGCCATGAACCCGGAGACGCTGGAGCCGTTCGCGCTCAACTATCGGCTGGTGGCGCCGGCTGCCGGGGTGATCGCCAAGGCCAGCTTCGAGGGCAAGGTCCGCGCCACCGCCGAGCAGCCAGGGCAGGCCGTGCAGACCCTGAAGATCGACGACAAGTGGAACGCGGTGATCACCTATGGCGTGCCGCAGTTCTGGTTCCAGGGCGAGCCGCCGGGCAATCCCGAGCCGATTGGCCGGGCGCTGGTGGTGCAGTTGGCTGCGGATGAATTCCTGGTCACCGGTGCGCACGCGCGCATCAGCCTGGTGGCGGCCGATCCGGCGGTTGCCGAGCGGCAGATCTACCACTCGGTGGATGAAGGCACCTATGTCGACGGCGAGTGGAAGTTCCGCCGCCGCTGGAACGGTGACCAGACCGATTACGGCCTCAATTTCTCCAGCGCACCGCAGTTGCTGCGGGTGAAGCTGGCCACGTACTGAGCAGTCGCATACAGCAAGGCGCCAGCCAGGCGCCCCAACGGAGGGAGATCCAATGATGTTGCAGAACAAGCACGCGCGGCTGCGCACCAGCCTGCTGGCACTGGCCGTGGCCGCCGCCATGGCGCCGCTGGCCGCATCGGCACAGACCGTGGAGCGCCAGGCCGATGGCGTGATCGTGCGCCCGGCCGATGCCAAGGCCGCCGATGTGCGCCTGCAGTTGGTGGACGACCGCATCGTGCGCGTCAGCGCGGACGTGGATGGTGATTTCCAGCGCAGCCCCAGCCTGATGCGGGTGGCCAACAGTGTGCCGGTGCCGGCATTCGAGCTCAGCCAGGACGCCAGCGCCGTGACCCTGAAGGCCGCGGGTATCTCCGCGCAGGTAGCCCTGGCCGATGGCCGCGTCAGCTTCTTCGATGCCGCCGGCAAGCCGCTGCTGGCCGAGTCAAGCGCAACCCGCGACTTCAGCGCCGAGCAGGTTGAAGGCAAGCCGATGTACAGCGTGCGCCAGCGCTTCGATTCGGTCGAAGGCGAAGCGCTGTACGGCACCGGCCTGCACCAGCAGGGCTGGATGAACCTCAAGGGCCGCGATGTTGAACTGCTCCAGCACAACATCGACAACGCCATTCCCTACCTGATCTCCAGCCGCAACTACGGCATCCTCTGGGACAACAACTCGATCACCCGTTACGGCGATCCCAAGGGCCTGCGACCGCTGCAGGAAGACCTGGTGGTCTATGACGCGCAGGGCAAGCCGGGTGCATTCACCGCGACCTATTCGTTCGATGGCCAGCAGCGTGTGGTGCGTCGCGAGAACGAGATCAACTACCAGTACATCAAGGACCTGAAGGCGCTGCCTGCCGACGGTTGGAACAAGGCCCAGGGCGGCCGTACCCAGGTGGTGTGGGAAGGCGCCATCGAAGCCAGGCAGGGCGGTCGCCACACGTTCTCGATGTACAACAGCGAGTACGCCAAGGTCTACATCGACGGCAAGCTGGTGATCGACCGCTGGCGCCAGAACTGGAACCCGTGGCACCACGAGTTCGCGCTGGACCTGCAGCCGGGCCAGAAGCACCAGGTGAAGGTGGAATGGGACGCGATCGATCCGGCCTATATCGCGCTGCTGCATCGCGACCCGCTGCCCGCCGCCGAGGCCAATGATCTTTCGATCTGGTCCGAAGCCGGGCAGATGATCGACTACTACGTGGTTGCCGGCAGCAATGCCGATGAACTGATCGCTGGCTACCGCGAACTGACCGGCAAGGCCGTGCTGCTGCCGAAGTGGTCGTATGGCTTCTGGCAGAGCCGCGAGCGCTACAAGACCCAGGACGAGCTGACCGGTGCGCTGGACGAGTACCGCCGCCGCAAGCTGCCGATCGACGCCATCGTGCTCGACTGGTCGTACTGGCCGGAAGACGCCTGGGGCTCGCACGACTTCGACAGCAAGAACTTCCCCGACCCGACCGGCATGATCAAGCACGTGCACGACCAGAACGCGCAGATCATGATTTCGGTGTGGCCGAAGTTCTACCCGACCACCGCCAACTACAAGGAACTGGACGCCGCCGGAGCCATGTACCACCGCAACGTCGAAGTCGGCGAGCTGGACTGGATCGGCAAGGGCTACCTGAATTCCTTCTACGACCCCTACTCGCAGAAGGGCCGCGATATCTTCTGGCGGCAGGTCAACGAGAAGCTCAACAGCCGTGGCATCGATGCCTGGTGGCTGGACGCCTCCGAGCCGGACCTGCACAGCAACATCGACATCGGTGAGCGCAAGGCACGCACCACGCCGACCGCGATCGGTTCCTCGGTGGAGTACTTCAACTCCTATCCGCTTGTGCATTCCGAAGGCGTGTACGAAGGCTCGCGCGAGGTCGATCCAGACAAGCGCGTGTTCATCCTCTCGCGTGCCTACTTCGCCGGCCAGCAGCGCGCCGGTGCGGCGTTCTGGAGCGGTGACATCGTGCCGCGCTGGGACGACATGCGTGAGCAGATCTCCGGCCTGGTCAATGCCTCGATGGCCGGTGCACCGAACGTCAGCTTCGACATCGGTGGCTTCTCGCCGGAGCAGCGCTTCATCGACAAGGACCCGGCGCACCTGCCGGAGTGGCGCGAGATGAGCCTGCGCTGGTTCCAGTACGGCGCCTTCGTACCGGTGTTCCGCCTGCACGGCCAGTTCCCGTACCGCGAGATCTGGGAAATCGCCCCGGAAGGCTCGGCGCACTACAACAGCTTCGTCCACTACCTGAAGCTGCGTTACACGCTGCTGCCTTACATCTACACCCTGGCCGGTGATACCTGGCAGAAGGACGGCACCATCCTGCGCGCGATGGCGATGGACTTCCCGGCCGACCCCAAGGTGCGTGACATCGCCGACCAGTACCTGTTCGGCCCGGCCTTCCTGGTTGCGCCGGTGACCGAGTTCAAGGCCACCAGCCGCCAGGTCTACCTGCCGGCCGGCACCAGCTGGATCGACTTCAACACCGGCGAGCGTCATGCCGGTGGCCAGACCATCACCGCCGCCGCACCGCTGGAGCGCAGCCCGCTGTTCGTGCGTGCCGGCTCCATCGTCCCGCGCACCGTGGTCCAGCAGTACGTCGACGAGCAGCCCAACGCACCGGTCACCATCGAGGTCTATACCGGCGCTGACGGCAGCTTCTCGCTGTACGAGGACAACGGCCGCAACTATGGCTACGAGCGTGGCCAGTCCAGCCGCATCGCGCTGCAGTGGGACCAGGCCAAGGGCGTGCTGAGCATCGGTGCGCGCGAGGGCAGTTACCCGGGCATGCAGGACAAGCGCGAGCTGCGCGTGCGCTGGGTCGATGGCCCGCGTGACGGCATCGGCACGCTGGAGCCCAAGGCCGACGTGGTGGTGCGTTACGACGGCAAGGCGCAGGCCATCACCCGTCCGGCTGCCCGCTGACAGCGACAGCCAAGTTCGGCATTATGGAAACCGGTGGACATTTGAGTCTGGGAGGGCCGGAATGAACGCTGCAAACGGTCCTGTCCCGGTCGTCGGGATGACCACTGAAAGCGCCGGGCTGGCACAGCCCGGCCGCCGTGCGCTGTTCAAGGGCGCGGCGGCCGCGTTGGCCGTCGGCAACCTGCCGCTGGCCGGCGTGCTGCAGGCGGCGACGTCGGAAGCCGCGGCGTCGGCCGCCGACCTGCTGTGGTACCGGCAGCCGGCGCGCAGCTGGGTGGAGGCCTTGCCGCTGGGCAATGGCCGGCTTGGTGCAATGGTGTTCGGTGGCGTCGCCAACGAGCGCCTGCAACTCAATGAAGACACGCTCTACGCCGGTGGCCCGTACAGCGCGGTCAACCCGCGTGCGCGCGACAGCGTGCAGCGCGTGCGTGAGCTGGTCTTCGCCGGTGACTATGCCGCCGCCGAGGCGCTGGCCAACGAGACGCTGATCTCGCGGCCGGTCAAACAGATGCCGTACCAGCCGCTGGGCAACCTGTGGCTGGAGTTCCATCGCCTGGAAGGCATCAGCGATTACCGCCGCGAGCTGGATCTGGATGCGGCCATTGCCCGCACCACGTTCCGCGCCGGTGCCGGCCTGCATCGCCGCGAGGTGTTCATCTCGCCGGTCGATCAATGCCTGGTGTTGCGCTACACCGTGGAAGACGGTGAGCCGATGGGTGGCTTCATCCGCACCGCCAACGAGCACGCAACCAGTACGACGGCCACCGACGATGGTTGGCTGGTCAGCGGTCACAACGTGTCGCGCGACGGTGTGCCCGGCAAGCTGCGTTTTGCGTTCCGTGTGCAGGTACGCCACGTTGGCGGCAAGCTGCGTATCAACACCGATCACATCGCCTTCGACGGCGTGCGTGAGCTGGAACTGCGACTGGTCGCCGCCACCAGCTTCCGCGCCTTCGATGACGTCGGCGGCGATCCGGAAGCGATCACCGCCGCACAGTTGTCCAAGGCGGCAGGCAGAAGCGCCGCGCAGCTGCGCGCCGATCACCTGGCCGAACACCAGCGCCTGTATCGGCGCATGCGTCTGGACCTGGGCCGCACTGGCGCCGCCGAAAAGCCTACCGACGAACGCATCGCGGCTTTTGCCAGCGGTGATGATCCGGCACTGGTCGCGCTGTACCACGCCTATGCCCGTTACCTGTTGATCTGCAGCTCGCGTCCCGGCACCCAGCCGGCCAACCTGCAGGGCATCTGGAACGATCTGATGGACCCGCCGTGGGAGAGCAAGTACACGCTCAACATCAACACGCAGATGAACTACTGGCCGGCCGAAGCGGCGGCCTTGCCCGAATGCGTGGAGCCCTTGCAGCGGATGATCGGCGAACTGGCCCGCAGCGGCGCGCTCACCGCGCAGCAGATGTACGGCGTCGATGGCTGGGTGGTGCACAACAACACCGACTTGTGGCGCGTCAGCACGCCGCCCGATGGCGCGCAGTGGGCGCTGTGGCCGACCGGTGGCGCATGGCTGCTGCAGCAGCTGTGGGACCGCTGGGACTATGGCCGCGACCCGGCTTACCTGCGCCAGGTCTGGCCGCTGTTCAAGGGCGCGGCACTGTTCTTCGTCAACAGCCTGCAGCGCGAGCCGAACACCGGCCACCAGGTCACGGTGCCGTCGATCTCACCGGAGAACCAGCATCCACACGGCGCGGCGATCTGCGCCGGGCCGACCATGGATGCGCAGTTGCTGCGCGACCTGTTCGGCCAGTGCATCGAAGCCGCTCGCCTGCTCGATACCGATCACGCCTTCGCCGCACAACTGGACACGCTGCGTGCGCAGCTGCCGCCGAACCGGGTCGGCCGCGCCGGCCAGCTGATGGAATGGCAGCAGGATTGGGACATGCAGGCGCCGGAGCTGCACCATCGCCACGTCTCGCATCTGTACGGCCTGCACCCGTCCAGCCAGATCAACCGCCGCGACACACCCGAGCTCAGCGCCGCCGCACGCCGCACCCTGGAACTGCGCGGTGACGAAGCGACCGGCTGGGGCATCGCCTGGCGCCTGAACCTGTGGGCGCGGCTGGGCGAAGGCCAGCGTTGCCTGCAGATCCTGCGCCTGCTGCTGGCACCGCAGCGCAGCTATCCAAACCTGTTCGACGCACATCCGCCGTTCCAGATCGACGGCAATTTCGGTGGCGCCGCCGGCATCGTCGAGATGCTGGTGCAGAGCTGGGGCGGGGCGGTGTTCCTGCTGCCTGCGCTGCCGGCCGAACTGGCGCAGGGCACCTTGCAGGGCGTGCGTGTGCGCAATGCCGGCGTGCTCGACCTGCAGTGGAGCGCAGGCCGCCTGCAGCAGGTCAGCCTGCTGGCCGAACGCGGCGGCGCCTTCAACCTCGTTTACCAAACCCACGAACTGAAACTGGACCTGCGTGCCGGCCAGCGCATCACCGCGCAGCTGCACGACGGTCAATGGAGTCTTGCATGAGTCACCTTGCTTCCCGTTGGTGCGCGGCATGAGCATCGTCGCCGGTATCGACGCGGGCACGCAGAGCCTGAAAGTCGTGGTCTACGACGCCGCGCAACGGCAGTTGCTGGCCACGGCCAGCGCACCGCTGCAGCTGCACAGCGCCGATGACGGCAGCCGCGAGCAGGATCCGGCAGCGTGGGTCGCGGCGATGGAGGATTGCTTCGCCCGCATCGACCCGCAGCTGCGCCAGCAGGTGCAGGCGCTGGCGGTGTCGGGCCAGCAGCATGGCTTCGTCGCGTTGGATGCGGACGGCAAGGTGCTGGCCCCGGCCAAGCTGTGGTGCGACACCAGCAGCAGCGCCGAATGCGCGCAGATCATGGACGCGGCCGGCGGCGCGCAGCGCTGCATTGAACTGGCCGGCAACCCCATCCTTGCCGGCTACACCGCCTCCAAGCTGCCATGGACGGCCAAACACCGGCCGGATGCCTACGCAAAGCTGGCGCATATCCTGCTGCCGCACGACTACCTGAACTTCGTGCTGACCGGCCAGTACTACTGCGAGCACGGCGATGCCTCGGGCACCGGCTGGCTGGATGTGCGCACGCGCCAGTGGTCGCCGGAACTGCTGAAGGCGACCGACGCCAACCGTGATCTCGCTGCCTGCCTGCCGCCGCTGGTGGACGCCGATGCCCTGTTTGATATCGCGCCCGTGGCTGCAGCACGCCTGGGCTTGCCGGCCACGGTGAAGGTTGGTGCAGGCGGCGGTGACAACATGATGGCCGCGATTGGCACCGGCTGCGTTGCGCCGGGCAAGCTGGCGATGAGCCTGGGCACGTCGGGCACCTTGTTTGCCAGCTCCGATGTGCCGGTGGTGGATGCCGGTGGCGCATGGGCGGCATTCTGTTCGTCCAGCGGCGGTTGGTTGCCGCTGATCTGCACGATGAACTGCACCGTGGTCACCGAGCAGGTGGCGCGCATGTTCGGTTTCAGCAGTCGCGATGGCGATGCGCATATCAATGCGACCACACCGGGCGCCGATGGGCTGGTGATGCTGCCTTTCCTCAATGGCGAGCGCACCCCCGACCTGCCGCTGGGCAAGGGTGTGCTGGCTGGCCTGGACGCCACCACCATGAATCCCTCGCACTTCTACCGCGCGGCGATGGAAGGGGCGACCTATGCACTGAAGTACGGCTTTGATGCCTTCGTCGGCGCCGGCATGCGCTTCGACCGCATCGTGCTGACCGGTGGCGGCAGCAACAGCGCTGCCTGGCGGCAGATGGTCGCCGATGTGTTCGGCCTGCCGGTGGAAGTGCCGCAGCAGTCCGAAGGCGCCGCATTCGGTGCCGCCCTGCAGGCGCTGTGGGCATTGCAGCGCAGCGCCGGCAACGACGCATCCCTGGCCACACTCGCGGCCGCCCATGTAACCCCCGAAGCCGCAGCCACTGCCACGCCCGACGGCGCGCGCAGCGCGGCCTATGCGCTGGCCTACCAGCGCTACCTGCAACACCTGCACGCCGTCATGCCGCTGTACCGCGGTTGATTCTTTCCCCGTAGTTTGTCGACACAGGAATTCGCACCATGAGCAAGCAGCCCTTCATCGGCGCCACCGAGTATTTCCCCGGCATCGGCCAGATCCCGTTCGAGGGTCGCGACTCGGACAACCCCTTGGCGTTCAAGGTCTATGACGCGGACAAGCTGGTCGGTGGCAAGAGCATGCGCGAGCACCTGCGCTTCGCCGCCTGCTACTGGCACACCTTCTGCAACGCCGGCGCCGATCCGTTCGGCCCGGGCACGCGCCGCTTCCCGTGGGAGAAGGGCGACGCCATGGCCACCGCCGAGGCCAAGGTCGATGCTGCGTTCGAGTTCTTCACCAAGCTCGGTGTGCCTTACTACTGCTTCCACGATGTCGACGTGGCGCCGGACGCCGATGACATCGGCACCTACGAAAAGAATCTCAAGCACGTGGTGGCGCTGGCCAAGCAACGCCAGCAGGCGACCGGCACCAAGCTGCTGTGGGGCACTGCCAACCTGTTCTCGCACCCGCGCTACATGAACGGCGCGGCGACCAACCCGGATTTCAACGTGGTCAGCCGCGCCGCAGTGCAGGTCAAGGCCGCGCTGGAAGCCACGGTTGAACTGGGCGGCGAGCATTTCGTGTTCTGGGGTGGCCGCGAAGGGTATGCCAGCCTGCACAACACCAACATGAAGCGCGAGCTCGAGCACTTCGCACGCTTCCTCAGCGCCGCGCGCGACTACGGTCGCAGCATCGGCTTCACCGGCAAGTTCTTCATCGAACCCAAGCCAATGGAGCCGATGAAGCACCAGTACGACTTCGACTCGGCAACCGTCGCCGGCTTCCTCAAGGCCAATGGCCTGCAGGATGACTTCATGCTCAACATCGAGGCCAACCACGCCACGCTGTCCGGCCACACCTTCGAGCACGACCTGCAGGTCGCCTCCGATCACGGCCTGCTCGGCAGCATCGATGCCAACCGTGGCAACGCGCAGAACGGCTGGGACACCGACCAGTTCCCGACCGACCTGTACGACACCGTCGGCGCGATGCTGGTGGTGCTGCGCCAGGGCGGCCTGGTTGGCGGCCTGAACTTCGATGCCAAGCCGCGCCGCGAATCCACCGACATGGAAGACCTGTTCATTGCCCACATCGGTGGCATGGATGCGTTCGCACGCGGTCTGGAAGTGGCCCACGGCCTGCTCAATGATTCGCCGTGGGAACAGTGGCGCGCACAGCGTTACGCCAGCTTCGATGCCGGCGCCGGCAAGGACTTCGCCAGCGGCAAGCTGGGCCTGGCCGACCTGGCCAAGCTCGCGGCCGGCAACGGCGAACCGCTGCAGGCCAGCGGCAAGCAGGAGCGCTACGAGAACCTGCTCAACCAATACCTGCTGCGCTGAGCACCAGGCCGACGACATAACCAGACAAAGAGGGTGAGGGGATGGGGCAGTCAGCAGCAAACAAGGAAAACACCGCGCTGATCGTATTGATCAGCGTGGTGGCGACGATAGGCGGGTTCCTGTTCGGTTTCGACAGTGGCGTGATCAACGGCACCGTCGATGGCCTGAAGCAGGCCTTTGGTTCCACCGAGGCACAGCTGGGCTTTGAAGTGGCCTCGATGCTGCTGGGCTGTGCGATCGGCGCGTTCTTCGCCGGCCGCCTGGCCGATCGGCTGGGCCGGCGCTCGGTGTTGATCATCTCGGCGGTGCTGTTCCTGCTGTCGGCCCTGGGTGCCGGCGGTGCGCACAGCTCGCTGGTGTTCATCGCCGCGCGCGTGGTCGGTGGTTTCGCGGTGGGTGCGGCCAGCGTGATGTCGCCGGCCTATATCGCCGAGGTTGCACCGGCGCGTTACCGCGGTCGGCTGGCCACGGTGCAGCAGATCGCGATCATCTCCGGCCTGTTCATCGCCTTCCTCAGCAACTACCTGCTGGCCAAGGCCGCTGGCGCCTCGACCGAGCCGCTGTGGGCCGGCCAGGCCGCATGGCGCTGGATGTTCTGGATGCAGGCGATCCCGTCGCTGCTGTTCCTGCTGCTGTTGTTGTTCATCCCGGAAAGCCCGCGCTTCCTGGTGGTCAAGCGCCGCAAGGATGAAGCACTGGCCGTGCTGACCCGTTTGTTCGGTGCCGAGCAGGCGCAGGCCACGCTGGGTGAGATCGACGCGTCGTTGTCGCAGGACCACCACCGCCCGCAGCTGTCGGATCTGGTCGACAAGGCCACCCGCAAGATCCGCCCTATCGTCTGGGTGGGTGTTGGTCTGGCGGTGTTCCAGCAGCTGGTCGGCATCAACGTGGTGTTCTATTACGGCGCGGTGCTGTGGCAGGCGGTGGGCTTCTCGGAAAGTGATGCGCTGCTGATCAACGTGCTGTCCGGTGCGCTCAGCATCGGTGCCTGCATCGTCACCGTGCTGCTGATCGACAAGATCGGTCGCAAGCCGCTGCTGTGGATCGGCTCCAGCGGCATGGCGGTATCGCTGGGACTGGTGGTCTACGCCTTCGCCAGTGGTTCGATGGTGGAAGGCCACCTGCAGCTGCCCGGCCACATGGGCACGCTGGCGCTGGTCGCGGCCAATGCCTACGTGGTGTTTTTCAACGTGTCCTGGGGCCCGGTGATGTGGGTGATGCTGGGCGAGATGTTCCCCAACCAGATCCGTGGTTCGGCGCTGGCGGTTGCCGGTGCGGCGCAGTGGACGGCGAACTTCATCGTCACGGTGACCTTCCCGATGCTGCTGGCCGGCATTGGTCTGGCATCGACGTACAGCATCTACCTGGTATCGGCGGTGATCTCGGTGTTCTTTGTTATCAAGTTCGTGCGTGAGACCAAGGGTCGTTCGCTCGAGCAGATGGAGGGTTGAGGATGATGACGTTTTCGACACGCCGCGCTGCCCTGATTGGCGCGCTGGCAGTGGGTATCGCGGTGCTGGCCGGCTGCAACAGCGGCGACAAGGCTGCACCGCAGGCGGCCACGACCGATGCCGCGTATGACGGCACGATCCATCCGGAACAGTGGCCGGTGGTGGAATGGCCGCTGGCGGAAGATCCGGCGCTGGAAAAGCGCGTCAACGATCTGCTGGCGACGATGACGCTGGAGGAGAAGGTCGGCCAGCTGGTGCAGGGCGACCTGGCCAGCATCACCCCGGACGACGTACGCAAGTACCGGCTGGGCTCGATCCTGGCCGGTGGCAGCTCCGACCCGGGGGGCAAGTACAACGCACCGGCCAAGGACTGGCTGCAGGTTGCCGATGACTTCTGGGCCGCGTCGATGGATACCAGCGGTGGCGGCAAGGCGATTCCACTGCTGTTCGGTATCGATGCGATGCACGGCCAGAGCAACGTGGTGGGCGCGACGCTGTTCCCGCACAACGTTGGCCTGGGTGCAACCCGCAACGTTGAACTGCAGCGCCGGATCGGCCAGATCACCGCCGCCGAAACCCGCGCCACCGGCATGGAGTGGGCGTTCGCGCCGACCGTGGCGGTGCCGCAGGACGTGCGCTGGGGCCGCGCCTATGAAGGCTATTCGGAGAACCCGCAGCTGGTGGCCGAGTTCGCCGCGGCGATGGTCGAAGGCCTGCAGGGCAAGGTCGGCGCGCCGGACTTCCTCGACGACAAGCACGTGATGGTGTCGGTCAAGCATTTCGTCGGCGACGGCGGCACCACCGACGGCAAGGACCAGGGCGATACCGCGGTCAGCGAGGCCGAGCTGCGTGATGTCCACAGCGCCGGTTACGTCACCGCCATCAAGGCCGGTGCACAGTCGGTGATGGCTTCGTTCAACAGCTTCCACGGGGTCAAGATGCACGGCCACAAGCCGCTGCTGACCGACGTGCTGAAGGGCCGCATGAACTACGGCGGCTTCGTGGTCGGCGACTGGAATGGCCACGGCCAGATTCCCGGTTGCAGCACCACCGATTGCCCGGCCACCTATGACGCCGGCCTGGACATGGCGATGGCCACCGACAGCTGGAAGGGCATGTACGAGTCCACCGTCGCCGCGGTGAAGTCGGGCAAGCTCTCGACCGAGCGCCTGGATGATGCGGTGCGTCGCGTGCTGCGGGTGAAGTTCCGCATGAACCTGTTTGATGCGCCGAAGCCTTCGGCGCGTGCGTTGGGCGGCAAGTTTGAACTGCTGGGCGCAGCCGAGCACCGTGCTGTCGCCCGTCAGGCCGTTCGCGAATCGCTGGTGCTGTTGAAGAACAACAACGGCATCCTGCCGCTGCGCGCCGACCAGAAGGTGCTGGTGGCCGGTGACGGCGCCGACAACATCGGCAAGCAGGCCGGTGGCTGGACCTTGAACTGGCAGGGCACCGGCACGACACGTGCTGACTTCCCCAACGCCGACACCATCTGGGAAGGCCTGCAGCGTGAAGTCAGTGCTGCTGGTGGCAGCGCCGAGCTGGCGGTCGATGGCAAGTACAAGGCCAAGCCGGATGTGGCGGTGGTGGTGTTCGGCGAAGAGCCTTATGCCGAATTCCAGGGTGACATCCCCAACCTGCTGTACAAGCCGGGCAACGATGCCGATCTGGAACTGCTCAAGCGCCTGAAGAGCGAAGGCATTCCGGTGGTGGCGGTGTTCATCAGCGGTCGTCCGCTGTGGATGAACCGCGAGATCAATGCCTCCGACGCCTTCGTCGCGGCCTGGTTGCCGGGTTCGGAAGGCGCGGGTATCGCCGATGTGCTGCTGCGCAAGGCCGATGGCAGCGTCAACCACGACTTCAAGGGCAAGCTCAGCTTCTCCTGGCCGCGCACCGCGATCGACTCGGCGGTCAACAAGCCGGGCCACAACCCGCTGTACAAATTCGGCCATGGCCTGAGCTATGCCGACAAGGGTGATGTGGCAGCGCTGCCGGAAGACTCCGGCGTGAGCGGTGAGCAGGCCGGCAGCGGCGTGTACTTCGCCAAGGGCCGCCCGGCGCTGGGCCTGTCGCTGCAGCTGTCCAGTGCATCGCAGCCTGACATGCCGGCCACCACCGTGCCGACCGTACTGGCTGACGGCACCTTGAAGATGACCGCGGTCGATCACAAGGCGCAGGAAGATGCACGCCGCCTGCAGTGGTCGGGCACGGCACTGGCAAAGTTCGCCTTGATTACCGCCACGCCCATTGACGTCACCCGCGAGAGCAACGGCGACGTGCAGCTGCAGTTGACGCTGCGCCGCGACAGCGCGGTATCGGCACCGTTGACGGTGGGTGTGGGTTGCGGTGCGGGTTGTGCGGCCAAGGTCGACCTGCAAGCCACCTTGTCGGCCATTCCGGCTGGCAAGTGGGTCAGCGTTGGCGTGCCGCTCAAGTGCTTTGCCGCCGCGGGTGCGGATCTGTCCAGGATCCAACGTACCACTGAGCTGGAAACGGCTGCCGTTGCGGATATTTCGGTATCACGGATCGCTCTTGGCGCTGCCGGTGAGGCCGAGGTAAACGTAGACTGCGCAACACGCTGAAACAGCGAAAGCGCCGGTACGGGAGGGTGCCGGCGCACCTGATGATGTGGCCCGTTGGGGTCGGTAGCGAAAGGGCGCAGGGATGACAGCCCGGTCGGTGCACAACAGGGAGTGATGAGATGGGTTTGGGTACGTTGGATATCGCGATCGTACTGGTCTACCTGGCCGGTATTTTCGTCCTTGCGCAATGGGTGTCGCGGGAGAAAGCCGGGCACAGCAAGGACGCCAAGGACTACTTCCTGGCCAGCAAGTCATTGCCGTGGTGGGCGATCGGCGCCTCCTTGATCGCGGCGAATATTTCCGCCGAGCAGATCATCGGCATGTCCGGTTCGGGTTATGCGATCGGTCTGGCGGTGGCCTCGTATGAGTGGATGGCCGCACTGACCTTGTTGATCGTCGGCAAGTGGTTCCTGCCGGTGTTCCTGCGCAACGGCATCTACACCATGCCGCAGTTCCTGGAACAGCGTTATGGCAGCCGCATCCGCACGGTGATGGCGGTGTTCTGGCTGGGCCTGTACGTGTTCGTCAACGTCACTTCGATCCTGTGGCTGGGCGCGGTGGCGGTCAACCAGGTCACCGGCATCGACCAGATGACCGCGGTGGTGCTGATCGGCGTGTTCGCGCTGCTGTACCAGTTGTACGGCGGCCTGAAGGCCGTCGCGCTTACCGATATCGTGCAGGTCACGCTGCTGGTGCTCGGCGGCCTGTTCGTTGCAGGGCTGACTTTGAACCAGCTCGGCGATGGCGCGGGTATCGTCGCCGGTTTCAACAAGTTGTGGCAGGCGCAGTCGGGTCACTTCGAGATGATCCTCAGCAAGGACAACCCCTTCTACAAGGACCTGCCTGGCCTGAGCGTGCTGCTGGGTGGCCTGTGGATCATGAACATCAGCTACTGGGGCTTCAACCAGTACATCATCCAGCGTGCACTGGCGGCCAAGAGCATCGGTGAAGCACAGAAGGGCGTGTTGTTTGCTGCGTTCCTGAAGCTGTTGATGCCGGTGATCGTGGTATTGCCGGGTATCGCCGCGGTGATGCTGGCACCGAACCTGGACAAGCCGGACCAGGCCTATCCGACGATGATGCGGATGCTGCCGACCGGCGTGCTCGGCCTGGTGTTTGCCGCGCTGGTGGCGGCCATCGTTGCCTCGCTGGCATCGAAGATCAATTCGGTGGCGACCATCTTCACTTTGGATTTCTACGCCAAGCGCAATCCCGAAGCGGATCAGACCAAGCTGGTACGTGTGGGCCGTATCGCTGCGGTGATGGCGGTGGTGCTGGGTATTCTCACCGCCAAGCCCTTGCTGGGCAGCTTCGACCAGGCGTTCCAGTACATCCAGGAATACACCGGCTTCTTCACCCCGGGCATCGTGGTGATCTTCATGCTGGGCCTGTTCTGGAAGCGTGCCAATGAGGCGGGTGCACTGTCGGCGGCGATTGGTTCGTTCGTGTTGTCGATCGTGTTGAAGCTGGCCTGGCCGGCATTGCCCTTCATCGACCGCGTCGGCCTGGTGTTCCTGCTGGCGTTGGCCTTGGCGGTAGGCGTATCACTGTTGACCCCGGCGGCGCCGGAGAAGGACATCATCGACACCCGTGACGTGGATTACCGCACGGGCGTCGTGTTCAACATCGGCTCGGTGGCGGTGATCGCGATCCTGGTCGCGCTGTACGCGGCGTTCTGGTGATCTGAGCTTGAGCCCTTCTCCCTCCGGGAGAGGGGTTGGGGAGAGGGTGAGGTGCGAAGCACCTTGTAGAAGCCAGAAGCAGAAGCTCAAAGGCAAAAGCTCAAAGCAAAGCTTCCCCTCATCCGCCCCTTCGGGGCACCTTCTCCCGCAGGCGGGAGAAGGGACGTAAAGCAGAGCGGAGCAAAGCAAATCAAAGCAAAGCAAATCAAAGCAGAGCAAATCAAAGCAGAGCAAAACAAATCAAAGCAGAGTTGGGAATGCGTCAGTTGCAGCTGAACACGAGCGGAGTGCATTCCCTTCTCCCGCAAGCGGGAGAAGGTGCCCCGAAGGGGCGGATGAGGGGAGCTCTTGGCTCTTGGCGCGAACCAAGCCTCGGGCGCGCTGCGCTTATCCGTGCGACCAATCCAAGCGCAAACATCAATCCAGGGCTTGCAGGTTCACTGCTTGGCAGCAGGCTCCACGCTGGCAACCCACGCATCAATCTCACCCGCCTTGAACGGCCCCAGCTTCTGCGCGAGTACGCGCCCCTGCGCATCGATCAACACGCTGTAGGGCAGCAGGCCCCGCGAATTGCCCAGCTTGACGCTGGCATCCTGCGGCCCCGGCGTTTCGATCACGATCGGGTAATACACCGGCACGTTGCCAAGGAAATCCAGCACCGCTTCCGGCGTGTCCAAGGCCAAGCCCACCACCTGCGGTCCAGTGTCCGCATGACGCGCAGCAAAGCGCGCCAACTCGGGCATCTCCTCGATGCAGGGCGCACACCAGCTGGCCCACACATTGATCAACAGCGGCTTGCCCTTGAACTGCTCCGGGAACTTCACCGGCATGCCATCCAGGTCGGGCAGGGTGAATGAAGGCATCAGTTCGCCGACACGCACACCCTGCACCGGCGTCGCCGATTTCAGCGGTGCAGAGGGCGTGCTCATCGACGGCAGTGGCGGTGTGACCGGGCGGCTCAGCCATGCACCGGCCGACAGCCCGGCTGCGGCCGCGATACCTGCCACCCACCACGCGGCGCGGCGCATCAGCGTGCCGCGCGCAGCAGCGCTTCTTCAGCGATGGATTGGGTCAGTACGGTCGGCAGCACGCGCGGCGGTGCCCCCGGTCCATACACCACATACAGCGGCACACCGACCGCCTTGTGCTGCTCGAGGAAGGCGCTGATCTGCGGATCCACATTGGTCCAGTCACCGCGCATGTACACCGCGTTGACCCGCTTGAGCGTGTCACGGAACTTGTCGCGGTCCAGCACGTTGCGTTCGTTGGCCTTGCAGGTGACACACCAGTCAGCGGTCATGTTGACGAACACCACGCGGTTGTCGGCGCGCAGGCGGTCCAGCATCTGTGGCGAATAGGACACCGTGCCTTCGCTGGCGATGGCAGCGCCCGGCGGCGGCAGGCGGGTCACGCCCCACACCGGCACCAGCGCCAGCAGCGCGATCACCGCGCCCAGCACCATGCCGATCCGACGGCTATGCCAGCGGCTGCGTTCAAACCACCACAGGCCCAGCGCCAGCAGGGTCAGGCCGACCAGCATCAGGCCCATCGCATCGATGCCCCGCTGCTTGCCCAGCACCCACAACAGCCAGATGGCAGTGAGGTACATCGGGAAGGCCATCACGTGCTTGAAGGTTTCCATCCATGCGCCCGGCTTGGGCAGCCGCTCGGCCAGCGCTGGTACAAAACCAATCAGCAGGAACGGCAGTGCCAGACCCAGCCCCAATGCCAGGAACACAAGCATCGCCAAGGCCGGCGGTGCGGTGAAGGCGTAGGCCAAGGCAGGACCCATGAACGGTGCGATGCAGGGGCTGGCGACCACGCAGGCCAGCACGCCGGTGAAAAAATCACCGCTGGGGCCGCTGCGACTGGCGAGGCTCTGGCCCAGTTGGCCGGCATTGCCGCCCAGGGTGAACAGCCCGGACAGGCTCAGGCCAACGACGAACATCAGGTACACCAGCGCGGCGATGAACCACGGGTGCTGCAACTGGAAGCCCCAGCCGGCTGCCTGGCCGGCAGCGCGCAGTGCCAGCACCAGGCCACCAATCGCGGCAAACGCAACCAGCACGCCTGCCGTGTACCAAAGTGCGTGGCTGCGCGCGCGCTGGCGGCTCTCGCCACTCTGTGCAACGCCCAGCACCTTCAGCGACAGAATCGGCAGGACGCAGGGCATCAGATTGAGGATCAGGCCGCCAGCCAGCGCCAGCAGCAGAACCCACAGCAGCGAACCGTTGCCGGCGGTATCGGCGGGCGGTTGGCTGCGGCGGGTATTGTCGGCGGACGCATCGGGCGCGGCTTCGGCCAGGCTGGCGGCCGCAGCAGCCGGACGCACCACCAGCGGCTGCGGTGCCGGCGGGTTGGCCGGGTCGATCAGCGGCATCGGCGGGACTTCGCCCTTCTTGCCGGCCGGCAACGGCTGGATCACCAAGGGGGCAACTGCCAGTTCTTCTTTTTCCTTCGACGAGATCTTGCCGGCGGGCAGCGACAGCCGTACCCGGCGGGTCATCGGTGGATAGCAGATACCGTCGGTCTGGCAGCCCTGGAACGTGACAACCAGGGTGGCCGGCGTGGCGTCGGGCTTGTCGCGGCGCAATGGCAGCGGTACATCGACCTGGTCGAAATAGACCACCACGTTGCCGAAATGCTCGTCGCGGTAGGGCTTGCCGGCGGGCCATTGTGGGCGGCCGGCGCGCACGCCATCGGCGCCTTCCAGTGCCAGCGAGGTGCGGTCGCGGTACAGGTAATAGCCCGGTGCCGGCGAGAAGCGCAGCAGCAGGCGGTTGCCGTTGTCGACGATGGCCTCGAAGCCGAAGGCCTTTTCCGAGGGCAGCGGCAGGCCCTGCACGGCGGGCGCGCCGGGCAGGCTGAGGCCGCCACCGTTGTTGCCGGCGAGCGGGTTGAAGATGGGTGCGGAAGACGGTGCAGCGGCTGCAGCCGCGGGCGCGGCGCCGCTTGCTGCGGGCAGTCTTACTTCGACGTTGCGCTTTTGCGGCGGGTAGCACACGCCGGCATCGGCACAGCCCTGGTAGCGGACTTCGAGGGTGACGCTGGTGGCGCCCGCGTCGGCGGTACCCGGCAGGACCGCGCGCAGCTGGCGATGGTAGGTCTCCACATCGCCAAAGAATTCGTCGTGCTTCTTCTCGCCCTGTGGCATCTGCAGCGCGCCGGCAGTGAAGCCGGGGCTGGCTTTGACACTGGTGCGGTGATGGTAGAGGTAATAGCCCGGGGCGATGTCCCAGCGCAGCTCGATGCGGTCGCGGCTGAGAGCCTCGGCACGCAGGGCAAAGGCCTGGTCTACGGGTAGCAGGTCTTTCTCATTGATGGCCAGCGCCGGCAGGGCGGTCAGGGTAAGCAGGCAGAAAGCGGCAAATTGTCGCAACAGCATCATTAATTATGTTTCCTCCCGGGTCTGCGCCCGGATCCAGTCCAGATACGCCGGCAGGCCGGCGCTGGGGGAGATCGCCACGATCTCCGGCAATTCATAAGGGTGGTGCAACCTGATCGCGGCGCTCAACGCATCCAACCGATCAGCACAGGTTTTTATAACAAGCTGAATCTCTTCAGCTTGTTCAATCTGCTCCTGCCAGCGGTACACAGACCGCATCGCAGGCAACAAGTTCACGCAGGCAGCCAAACGCTGCTCCACCAGATGGTGAGCCAAGGCCTGCGCGGTTTGTTCGTCGGGGCAGGTGCAGAAGACCAGTCTTACGTCCATCGAGCCATTGTGGCAGAAGCGCTTGAGGCGTTTTCGGATGGAAGTGTTGACATCGTTGTCATCAATTGTATATTGCGGCCGGTCACAGTTTCACGCGGTTTTCATCTGATGCCAGATGGAGGCCAATTCCTACGAAGGTTCTTGTCACGGCGGATGCAGGTGTTCGCAGGGCTCTACAGGGGGGCATATGCAGCAACACAAAAACCGGGGCTTCACGCTGATCGAGCTGATGATCGTCGTGGCCATTATTGCCATCCTGGCCGGCATCGCCATGCCGCTGTACTCGGACTACGTTCTGCGCAGCAAGCTCCGTACAGCGCAGAGCGATTTGATGGCGTTGTCCAGTACGGTCGAGAATTTCCGCCAGCGCACACTGGGCTACCCGGCCAGTGACGCGGCAGCCAAGAAGGGCTGGAATGCGGCGACCAAAGCTGGCCAGTTCACCTATAGCTATACCGCCACCAACAGTGGTTATGAGCTCAAGGCGGTCGCCGGCAGCGCGTTGGGCAAGGCCAGTGGCTGCACGCTCAAGCTCGATTCGGACAACAGCCGCACGGTGTCCGGTAACTGTGCCGGCGTGAGTGACTGGCCATGAGCCGCCGCGCCACGGGTTTTTCACTGATCGAATTGATGGTGACCCTGGCGGTGATGGCGGTGCTGGCCTTGGCAGGCATGCCGTTCACGCTGCAGTGGATCGACAGCAACCGGCAGATGCAGGCACGCAACCTGCTGTGGGAGGCCGTGTCGCAGACCCGCTCGCTGGCCTTGCGCAATCCGGAGCACGTCACCGGTGCGGCTGTTTCGGCACGTCTGCAGCACAGTGGTCGCAGCCTGCAGATATTGCGTGGCGCTGGCAACGAAGTGTTGTGGCAGGGCGAGTTGCCGCGCGGTGGCGAGTATCGCCTGACCGGCGCCGATGACTATGCCGATGCAGACGAGCTGCAAGCCTCGGGCGCGCTGATGTCCTGCGTGGCCTTCGACAACCGTGGCCAGCGCCTGCCGGGCGCGGCGAGCTGCAGCAGCGCAGCCACCCATTCGCGTATCGCCATTGGCATGAACAGCCAGGAACCGCTCTATGTCGATCTGCTTTGACCCGCGACGCCGGCAGCGCGGCGACATCATGCTCGAGGCTCTGGTCGGGGTGTTGATCACCAGCATCATCGGCGCCGGTCTGGCCCATGTAATGGCCAATGTGATGAACAACCAGCGCGATGCCAAGGTCGAAAACCTGGTGGTTGAGCGTCTGCGCGACAGTCTGCAGACCCAGGGCGTGGGCTTGTGCGGCAGTGGCACGCTGGAGATCGGCATGCCCAACGGCGAGTCCAGGAGCGCTGCGGTCAGCTGCGAGGCCGCCACCGCAACGGTAGCCATGGCGGGTATTGCACGCACCGTGGAGGCACCACAGCGGGTGGACCTGACGGTCGCCGCGACCGATCTCGGCAGCAAGGGCGCCAACGAAAACGATCCCGATCTGCTGGTGTCGACGAAGCAATGAACATGCATGCACGCACTGCCACCCGGATCGGCCGCCGGCAGCAAGGCGGCCAGAGCCTGATCAGCATGCTGGTAGGGCTGCTGATCTCGCTGATCACCATTGCCGCGATGATGACGCTGTACAAGACCATGGTGGAGGTTTCCGCGAACGCATCGCGTTCTGCATTGCGCGATGGGCAGGTATCGGCGGCGTTGTTGTCGGCGCAGATCGAGCTGCAGGGCGCTGGCTTTGGTGTGCCGGCCGCCGACAGCTTGACCAGCAAGCTGCATGTTCGCGACGCAGGCAAGGAGTTGGTGTGGCGCTACAAGACCGAGCTCTCTGCTGCCGGCTATGTCTGCTCGGGCCTGCGGCTGGTGGATGGCGAAGGCCTGTATCGTTTCACCCCCAAGGCCTGCAGCGACGCCCAGGTCGCCGCGTGGAACAGCAGCGAACGACAGCTGCTCGCCGGCAGCGCCGCTTTCTTCACTCCGGCACAGAAAGACGGCAGTGCGTTCGCGTCGGGCGAGGAGGAAGTCGGCGCGATGACACTGGCGCCCGGCTACGTGTTCTCACTGAAGGGGCAGCGGCAATGCCTGCCCTACATGCAGCAGGATTTCAGTAGCACGCCTGCCGCGGCAGTCGGCCAGCAGCTGGCCTTGGAACGCAACGATGCCAGCAGCCATCTGTTCCTGGCCTGCCTGCCCAACCTGGCCGTGACCATCTGATGCACAGGGGACGTGTTGGCATGGACAGGAATCGCTTTTCCGCATTCAAACGGCAGCGCGGCGTAGCCACGTTGTTGATCGTATTGATGGTGGGGCTGGCGGTATCGGTCACGGTTGCCGCAACCATTTACTCGTTGCGCGGCACCCAGTCGCAGCAGCTCACCACGCATTCGGCCACGGCTGCACAGGCGGCGGCATGGCGCGGTGTCGAAGCACTGCGGCTGTACCTGCTGCAGGTTGATACCAGCGTATGGCCGGGCTGGGTAGGCAATGATGCCAAGCCAGTCAGCGGGCTTGAAGCGCTGGGCGTGCGCGCTGCAACGGTGACATCGATCGAGGCTACCGGCAGCGACCACTACCGGGTCAGTGCCCAGGTCATTGGCACCGCGGGTGTCGGCAGTGCCTTGACCACAGCCACCGTCGAAGTGATCTATGACGTTGTGCCCGGCAGTGGCACCCCGGGCATTCCACCGGTATGCGCATCGATGCCAAAGGCACCGATGGTGTTCAACGGCAACCTGGATTACAGCGGCGGCAAGCTCGACGTCACCAATGCGGTGGATTACGAGAACATCGTGGTAGCCGGCAACCTGACGATTGGCGGTGGTTCGACCGCGCGCATCTCCGGTTGCGTCAAGGGCGATGTGTCATTGAGCGGCGGTGGCATCACCGACAACGGTCATCTGTATTCGGAAGGCACCATCCGCATCAACGGCATGGGCAATCCCAATGGAACCACGCTGTGGGCACGCAATGTCGAGATCGGCAGTGGTGTCAGCGGTGGCAACTACACCGCGATCAAGGCTGGCGCCTATGCGGTTGGCGTTTACTCCGGCACCGCGCTGATCGGCACCGCCGAAGTCGGCGGCCACCTGATTGCGTCCACAGTAACCGGCGGCACGCCGTGGGTGACGGGTACCGTTGCGCCGCTCCACAGCGGCCACGCAGTGATCACCTTGGCCGACCAGAGCCAGTTCCTGCTGGATTTCAGCAAGCAGGACAGCGCCGGCGCGCCGCTGTTGAAGGTCGATGCAACGACCGGCCTGGTAACCGGTGCGGCCGCTGCCGAGCGCTTGAAGGGCGCGGACAATGTCAGCCTGCCGGATGCGCTGAGCTTCCGCTCCACCCGTATTGCCGGCGGCACCGTTGGCTTGGCAACACTCACGGTGGGCCAGTTGTGGGGCTATAACGTCACCGTGTCGGGTTGGAGCGGCAAGTACGAGACGCTCTGGGCCAGTGGAAACATCGCGATGACATCGGGCACGGTGAAGAATCTGCTCGGTGGCGGTGACATGACGGTCAACCAGGTTTCAGTCAGTGGCTCGGGCCGGCTCGCCGGCACCCTCAACATGCCGGTAAACAACGTGCAGACTAGGCAGGCAGGCACCAGTCCGGGCCTGCCCGGCATCCCGTACTGCGAAGCGCGGGTCAAACCGGTGGATGCCGACAACTTCCTGGCCACGGCCAACTACGCCTTCAGCACGGTTGGTGGCGCCGCGCAGT
The DNA here is from genome assembly GCF_056854515.1 of Stenotrophomonas sp. STEN063. Classification (NCBI taxonomy): domain Bacteria; kingdom Pseudomonadati; phylum Pseudomonadota; class Gammaproteobacteria; order Lysobacterales; family Lysobacteraceae; genus Stenotrophomonas; species Stenotrophomonas sp. STEN063. Next base: position 12,910 of record NZ_JBXFWF010000028.1, on the reverse strand, counting down.
TGACCATCCGCAATGTAAAGCGTGCCAATGGTGATTCCATCGACGGGGTGTATCCGCTGAACAATCCCAGCCCCGCGCAACTGGCGATCCTGCAGGAGTTGATGACCTGCAACTACACCAATGAGAAAGGCTGCCTGAAGGCCAGACAGAGCGATGGCAGCTGGTTGCTGCACGGGGTCAGCAAGATGCCGGCGGGCGTGCTGTGGTTTGACCAGTCGGTGAAGATCGACGGAACCAGTACCGATTTTCTAAATACCTTGGTGGTACGCGGTTGTGACGACCCGAGCCAGGCCACCTGTGGCGGCAACGTCACCCTTACCACTGCCGGCCATCGCGATCTGATCGCGCCGAATTTCGCCGGTGCGGCCAAGGTCTGTGGCGGCGACTTCTATCCGACCAACCTGTGCGCCAGCCGCACGCAGCTGGTGGAGTGGGAAGGGCAGGGACCTGATGGCAAGCCGCAGACCTACCAGGGCCTGCCGATTGCCAACACCACCGTGATCGCCGAAGGCGCTGCCGACATCGCGGGCTGGGAGCTGCGTGGCAGCGTGATGCTGGGCAAGCAGCTGTCGACCAGTGGTGCCACCGTCACCATCCACGGCAGCTTGACGGTAGGCAGCAACCAGACCGCCGATACCAAGATATCCGCTGGCGGCATCGCGGTTGATGTTCCCAGCGGTGGCGGCCTGAACCTGCTCCCGGTGTGCAGCACCGGCAGCGGTGGGCTGCCGGCAAGCCCTGCCAGCGCCTCGGTGCAGTGGTCGCGGTACCTCTGATATTCCAAAAAAAGTAGTTCAGCCCAGAACAGGGCGGTTCTCTATTGCCATGGCGTGCTCCGTTATCCCCGGAGCGCGCCATTTTTTTATTCTCTTTTGCTGATGTGTTGCTGAAGTTTCTCTGGTGAAACTGATATCCAATGCCGAACCCCGAAATCGGTATTGGGCAGCGTAATTCCGGAGATATTTTGAATCATCTGGTGCTGAATCTGCCTATAGTCAAGCGAACGCTATTCGCTAGTGCTGTACCGGGCAGGAGGCCGCATGCCAGAAAAATTCAAGAGTTCGCCGTCGACGCCAATCATCGGCGCTACGCCGTGCATTGTTGCCACTGGGTCGGTCCCGGATGTGCTTGCTCCAGGCAAAGCATTGAAGGCAGCGGACGAAGTCCTGCAGTCCATTGATGGCGAAGTTGCTGCAAAGGCGCAGAAGGCCATTTTGACAGCCTCAACGGTACTGAGTGCAGCACAAGCGCTGCAGAGTGGTGATGCCTTGGCGAGCCTTGCAGCCAGCGCGCCGCTTGCCGGAATTGTTGCGCCAGGGCTCTCTCGCGTCACTGATGCCGCGACCGCTGTCTCTGGCATTGCAGACTTTGTGGCAGCTCCCGCCAGCCTGCCGGGTTTCGCAACGCCGCCTTTCGTGCAGGGAACGTTTAAGGTGCCCGATAGCACGGGGCTTGCGCAGTCGTTGGCTACTCCTGCCAGCTTGGCGAACTTTGCAACACCACCCTTTGTAGCGGGCAGCTTGATCCCCGACGAGCATCCACTCGGCGGCCAGGCCGTGCAGGACTTCATCGCCAAGCCTGAGTTCTACGCGCCGCCGATGACCCACCTGCGCGACACGCTGGATGAAGCGCGTGGGGCACTGGAAGACAGGGATCGCCTGCTGCGCCTGCATGCCCCCTTGGGTGGCGACAAGCGCTTGTACGCGAGCAGCCTCGAAGGCAGCGCTGCGCTATCGGACCTATACTGCTATCACCTGCAACTGCTATCACGCAATGCGGCAATCGACCTGCAGGAAGTGATGGGGAACAGCTTCACCGTCGGGATCAGGTTGGCCGATGGCAATGAGCATCCGATCAATGGCTATGTCACCTCGTTCGGTTTCGCATGCACTGACGGTGGCCTAGCGGTGTATAGCGCAGAGCTTCGGCCGTGGCTGTGGTACCTGGGCACGCGCATCAACAGCCGTATCTTCCAGGATATGTCGGTGCTGGATGTGCTCGACCTGGTGTTCAAGGACTATGGCGGTCTGCCTGATTACCAGGTGCGGGTGAACCGCAGGCCCAGTGCGGAAACCTATATCGTTCAATACGACGAGAGCGATCTGAACTTTGTCAGTCGCCTGCTTGAGCGCCACGGCCTGTTCTATTACTTCGAGCACCGCGCCGAGGGCCACAGCCTGGTAATCAGTGACGACTCTGCCGACAACACGTTCTGCCCGCCGCAGGCCAATCACGCAGTGGTGCGCTACAACGCGGGCAATCACGTGGATGCGCAGGACACGCTTACCAGCCTGGCGGCGTACCGCAGCTTCCAGCCCAGCGCGGTGGCTTTGAATACGTTCAAGTACACAGACCCATACGCCACTCAGTATGTGGAGCAGCCGACGGTCGCGCAGCAGGGCAATGTGCCCAAGCTGACCGTTTATCACGGAAACCCGGCATATACGTATCCGGACAAGCGCGCAGGCAGCCGCGATGCGCAGCATCTGATGGAAGCCTACGAATGGCAGGCCAAGCTGTTCATGGCGCAATCGCAGTGCCGCGGCATCGTTACCGGCCACACCTTCCAGCTCAGTGGTCACCATTGGTTTGAGAACGGGGCCGATGCTGACTTCCTCGTGGTCGGTACGCAGATCGACGCACGCAACAACTTCAATCTTGATGGCGGCAGCTATGACGAGGCTGATGTCTACAACAACAGCTTGACCCTGATCCGCCGCAAAGTGCCATACCGCCCTTTCCGGCATCATCCCAAGCCGACGATGAAGGGGCCGCAGACCGCGACCGTCGTTGGCCCTGCCGGGCAGGAGATCCACACCGACAGGCTCGGCCGCATCAAGGTGCAGTTCCCGTGGGATCTGGAGGGCAGGCACGACCAATGCAGTTCGTGCTGGATACGCGTGTCGCAACCTTGGGCGGGACGCGGCTGGGGCACGGTCTCCATTCCTCGCATCGGTCAGGAAGTGCTGATCGATTACATCGAAGGCGACCCCGATCGCCCGGTCTGTACAGGGCGCTTGTTCAACGCACAACAGACCATGCCGTTCGACGGCCCTGATGGCGGAAACGTCATGGGGTTCATCAGCAACTCAACGCCCGGTGGTGGCGGCCAATGCCGGATGACGATCCGCGATACCGCCGGCAAGGAGCTGATTGATCTTTATTCGCAGAAGGATATGGATACCACGGTCCTGAACAACATGACCACCGTGGTCAAAGGGCCTATGCAGAGCAATGTAGTCAGTAAAGGGTGTCAGACCAACACGGTTCAAAAATCCATCGAGATTGCTGCGGTCGAACAGCACATTACGCTCAAAGCGCAAACCGCGATTGGACTGAGCACTAAAGCCAAAGGAATCAAAGCAGAGGCGCACACACGCGTGGAGCTGGAGGCCAAAACTGAGTACGTGAAAATCACTGGGAAAACTGCTGTTCGCCTTGAGGCCGGAAAGAGCAGCCTGGAACTTCAGGCTGACGGAACGATCCTGCTCAATGGCGTGGTCGTGCAGATCGTCGGCACTACGTCTGTCGACCTCAACCCGGAAGCGGAGTAACAGAATGTCTCAGTATCACCTGCACGAAGGTTTGCTGTGTGTGCCAGAAGGTTGGCGTGACCAATCGATGAACGTGTTTCGCTTGCCCGGCTCCAATAGCAACAAGGACGCCGCGATCATTCTTACGCGTGACTACGAAACAACGTTGGAGACGCCTGCCGAGTATGCGAGTGCACAGCAGGAGGCCGCAAAGAAGAGTTTTCCTGGTTACAAGCAGATCAGCATGAATGAGCTTGAGGTTGATGGGTGCGCTGCGGCCATCGTTGACTACCAGTGGTGAAGCAACGGCAGTGCGTTGCTGCGGCAACGACAGCTCTATGTGCGGCATCAATCAGCGATGCTCACTCTGACCGCGTCGGCGATGGCGAGTGAGTTCAAGCGGATAGATAAGGTCTGGCAACAGCTGTTGACCAGCTTCAGGCTGTTTAAACGTGAGGCAGAGACAGCTGAAGCGGATGAGCCAATGGAGACCCAGCGGCTTCCGCATGTATTTGTGCTGTCTGCGCGAGATCGGCAGCTACACGTGTTTGAAAACTCAGAGCAAGCCTGTCGCCGTATCGACCCGTTGGAGGTTGAGAGTGAGGGGTGGGTATTCTTCGCCAGCGACGGACTCCCTCTCAAACCTGTTTTTGTCAAGCTGAATCGTCGGAGTGTGCTGCGGGTAGAACGCGGATTCTATGAGCTTCTTCCAGACACCGTGGGTGTGTCGTTGCCACTGCAGAAGCGCTTGAGTGGGGTGTCCGGGCTCGTTGGAGCACCTCCTTTCGATACCCTCGAAGCACTCCGAAGCCATTTGGAAAGCGTCGCCACCTCTTCTCGGCAATCTGAGTGAGCGCCGCGGAAGCGGCGCTACGCGCTGCACGATTGGACGACGAAGTTGTTCATGGTTTCGGCCTGATGGGGATGGTGGCTGGTGCCTTGATTGGAGCAGCTATAGGTCTTGCCATTGTCGCAGCCGGGGTAGCGACCGGCGGGCTCGCAATCGTAGCCATCGTTGGCGGTTGTATCGCAGGTGGCGGGATGGCCGGTGGTGCATTGGCGCGCGGCATCATGAAGGCCGCGGATCTACCTGGGCCAACCACAGGCACACTCGTTGCAGTCGGAGCCAGTCGGGTAACCGTCAACAGTCGGATGGCGCTACGCGCTGGTATGGATTTTGCGCCCGGCTGTAGTGGTGCGCCAATGAACCACCTCACGATGCCAGGCCCCGTTCTGATCGCGGAGGGCTCAAAGACCGTCACCATCAATGGCAAGCCAATGGTGCGGCAATCGATGAGACTGGTTTGCGGCGCGAAGATCAAAGGCGGGAGTGCCAATGTAACCGTGGGTGGTCCAACCGTCTGCGTCGTCAATATCACTGATTACGAAGCGATGTTCGAGACAGGGTTGCAGGTTCTCGGATTCGTGGCTCTGGGCGCAGCTGGTGCAGCGGCTTTTGCTGCGGGGCTTGGAGCTGCTTTGGTGTTCGGTGCAGTGGTCACAGGATCCGCGCTGGGCATGATGAAGCTACATGAATGGGGGGAGTCACTTGGGCCCGGTTATGGCGACATCATGGTGGGTGTTGCGGGCTTTGCGTTGTTGTTCGCGGGTCCAAGGCTAAGCAGAATTGGCCAAGGCTCATTGCCCAAGCCGGGCTCCCCAGTTTTCAAGCCGGGTGTTATTGCGGATGACATTGTTGCCATTCCTAAGGGCTCACGTCCGGCACCAGATACGTACCTTGAGAAGGCTTACATTGATGAGCATCTCGGCTCATTCAAACGAGATGGTGGTGGATTTCTTTTCACCGCGGATGATATCGCCAATCCGAAATACCCATCATTCAATCCGCAGAAATTTCTGATGAATCAGGCTGACTTGGATGGAGTCATCATTCAATACAAGGCTACTGGCGATGTCGCAGTCTTGGAGAACGCGCTGGGCTACAATCCGGGTTCACTGAGGGGGAAAGACATTTACATGATGACTGTCAAAGATCCCGATGTGGTTATGCCTAGTGGAAACGAAGGTGGCGCAAATAGTCTTTGGAGGCCAGGAGGTCTGACGGCCCCGGGAGGTATGAGAGAGAGTGTGCTGAACAATTTTCCCATTCGTCACGCGAATGATATTGATGGTTTGAAGGCGCTTCCGGGCGTTAAAAAGGTTCAGTAATGAAGCCAGATCCTGTGGTTTTTTTCGATGTGATGAACAGGGGCGAAGTGGCAAAATTTTTGGCAGGCGTTCCCCCATACTTCATTGAAGGAAAGAGTGACAATGCCGAGCCACAGAATGTAAGCGATGCCTTTAACTTCGTGGTCTTTCCCGCATGGCTTGAGACCAAAGACTTGCGTGTGCCAAGCTCATTTTGCTTAGGGCTTCTCGATCTCCTCAAAACGCACATTGATACCAATAGAGCAGTTTATGTGGCTTGTGACTGGATTTGGTTCTACAGCTATTGCTTGAACGATAGAAGGAAGAATCCCACGGGTGTCTACACAGACCTATTTGAAGTTGATCTTGAAGAAGTGGCCTTTGTTCTCCGAGAGTTATTGGAAAGTGGTAGGGAGTCGTTGGTGCTGGATAAGCGGTGGGCGGGCGCGGAATGGAATAGCGAAGACGGGCTGTGGTCACCTCTAGTGCGTCAAGCGCTAGCGGTTAGAGACCAGCTCAGCGGGGTCGACTTTGTTCCGAGGTGTCTGTGATTCGGAGATTGGTGGTAAACGCCGACCGGCGGTTTTCTCGACAAGCGATGTGCATCTGCGGTGCGGTTTGTTGAGAGGGGAAATGGCCGAGTGCGACCTGTCACGGTTCTCTCGTTTGTCATAGTTGGCGCGGCAGGCCTTCCCTCAAGACGGCGGCTATCTGTGGTCTGGGAACAAGGATGCGGAAAAGCCATTTCTGCAGACCGGGGCGGTGTTTCTCTTGAGACAACCCAAGGCGGTGGACTGGCCAGATCTTTGCGCTCGGCCATGGCCTGGATCAGGCGCTCGGCATCGTTGCCGCCGCTCCAATCGTTACCTTGGCGATCAGGCCGTTCCAGTTGCTGATGTTGGCGTCCATGTATTCGCTGGCAGACGGGCCGGTCAGCTGGCTACAGGCGGCGAGAAAGACAGGCAAAAACGGGCGAAATCGATACAGCACTTTCATTCTTTTCTCCTTTGACATTGAAATGGGTATCCATACACAGCTCTCGGAATAGTGTCATGGACTTGGTCAGCAGCCAGTACGCGCTCAGTGCGTGGCCAATGCTTTGCGATTGAGACTTGTGCCCGCCTCGGTAGTGGTGATCGGGGGCGGGCGACGGTTCGGCCGGACCAAGGAAGCCAGTTGAGGAGGCCGGACTGCGTCAGCTCTCCCTCGGGGGAAGGGCAGAGAGGCCCTGCCGACCCCGAATTGGCCCGGCAGGGCCGCGCCAATCAATTTGCCGACCTGCCCTTGAAAGGCCCCCAGCCAGCCCCATCTCCCAAACAAGCCCGCACGACGGGTCTTTTTACGCGTGATGCCGACGTCCCCCTGTTTTCCAGTCGGTGTCGCCGGAATTTCAGGCCAATCAATTACTTAAGAGGTCCTTCATGAGCATCAAGCCGCTTCACGACCGCGTTGTGGTCAAGCCGATCGAAGCCGACGAAATCTCCGCCGGCGGCATCCTGATCCCGGATTCGGCCAAGGAAAAGTCCACCAAGGGTGAAGTCGTGGCCGTGGGCCCGGGCAAGCCGCTGGACAACGGTTCGGTGCGTACCCCGTCGCTGAAGGTTGGCGACAAGGTCATTTACGGCCAGTACGCCGGTTCGTCCTACAAGGCCGAAGGCGTCGAGTACAAGGTGCTGCGCGAAGACGACGTGCTTGCCGTCATCGGCTGAGCTGCCGCGCCACCTGTTCCTGTAAACCCCCTTTCCCGATAAAAGCAGCCGAGCTCGGCTCGGCTCTACTCAGAGGTAATCGCAATGGCTGCCAAGGATATTCGTTTCGGTGAAGACGCCCGTTCGCGCATGGTGCGCGGCGTCAACGTTCTCGCCAATGCCGTCAAGGCAACCCTGGGCCCGAAGGGCCGCAACGTCGTGCTCGAGAAGAGCTTCGGCGCCCCGACCATCACCAAGGACGGCGTGTCCGTTGCCAAGGAAATCGAACTGGCTGACAAGTTCGAGAACATGGGCGCGCAGATGGTGAAGGAAGTTGCTTCGCGCACCAATGACGACGCTGGCGACGGCACCACCACCGCCACCGTGCTGGCCCAGGCCCTGATCCGCGAAGGCGCCAAGGCCGTTGCCGCCGGCATGAACCCGATGGATCTGAAGCGCGGTATCGACAAGGCCGTGATCGCCGCCGTCGCCGAGCTGAAGAACATCTCCAAGCCCACCGCTGACGACAAGGCCATCGCCCAGGTCGGCACCATTTCGGCCAACTCCGACGAGTCGATCGGCAACATCATCGCCGAAGCGATGAAGAAGGTCGGCAAGGAAGGCGTGATCACCGTTGAGGAAGGCTCGGGCCTGGAAAACGAGCTGGACGTCGTCGAGGGCATGCAGTTCGACCGCGGCTACCTGTCCCCGTACTTCATCAACAACCAGCAGTCGCAGACCGCTGACCTGGATGACCCGTACATCCTGCTGCACGACAAGAAGATCTCCAACGTGCGTGACCTGCTGCCGGTGCTGGAAGGCGTCGCCAAGGCCGGCAAGCCGTTGCTGATCATCGCCGAGGACATCGAAGGCGAAGCGCTGGCGACCCTGGTGGTCAACACCATCCGTGGCATCGTCAAGGTCGTGGCCGTCAAGGCACCGGGCTTCGGCGACCGTCGCAAGGCGATGCTGGAAGACATGGCCGTGCTGACCGGCGGCACCGTGATCTCCGAAGAAGTTGGCCTTTCGCTGGAAAAGGCCACCATCAAGGACCTGGGCCGCGCCAAGAAGGTGCAGGTCTCCAAGGAAAACACCACCGTCATCGACGGCGCCGGTGATACCGCTGCCATCGAATCGCGCGTCAAGCAGATCAAGACCCAGATCGAAGAAACCTCTTCGGACTACGATCGCGAGAAGCTGCAGGAACGCGTTGCCAAGCTGGCCGGCGGCGTTGCCGTGATCAAGGTCGGTGCATCGACCGAAATCGAAATGAAGGAAAAGAAGGACCGCGTTGACGACGCCCTGCACGCTACCCGCGCAGCCGTCGAAGAAGGCGTGGTCCCGGGCGGCGGCGTCGCCCTGGTGCGCGCTGTTTCCGCACTGGCCGGCCTGAAGGGCAACAACGAAGACCAGAACCACGGCATCCAGATCGCCCTGCGCGCGATGGAAGCGCCGCTGCGCGAAATCGTTGCCAACGCCGGTGAAGAGCCGTCGGTCATCGTCAACAAGGTCAAGGAAGGCACCGGCAGCTTCGGCTACAACGCCGCTTCCGGCGAGTTCGGCGACATGCTGGAATTCGGCATCCTGGACCCGACCAAGGTGACCCGTTCGGCACTGCAGAACGCAGCCTCGATCGCTGGCCTGATGATCACCACCGAAGCCATGGTTGCCGAAGCTCCGAAGAAGGACGAGCCGGCAATGGGCGGCGCCGGTGGCATGGGCGGCATGGGTGGCATGGGCGGTATGGACTTCTAAGTCCACCGCAGCCTCACCGCTGCTTGCAGTACGCAAAACCCCGCCGAAAGGCGGGGTTTTGTTTTGTTGCTTCCTCCATTGCGCCGAAGGCGGAGGGGAGGGTTGGGGAGGGGTAGCTCTGCGGCCTTTCAAGCAGCACCAGCCTCGCGGCTCACGCCGCTCCTACAAACACCAGCACCCAGCCGTAGTGCCGAGCCATGCTCGGCAGGAGCTTTACCGCGAACGCCTCTGCCGAACATGGCTCGGCACTACAGGTGCTTGCTCGCCCATTGCACGATGCTGCCGGCTGGCATGGCGCCGGACTGCCGCGCAATCTCGCGGCCACCCAGGATCAGCACCATCGTTGGAATGCTGCGGATGGCATAGCGCGTGGCGATGGCGGGCTCGGCTTCCGTGTCCAGTTTGCCCAGGCGCATATGCGGCTCCAGATGCACGGCAGCCTTCGCGAACTCCGGCGCCATCTGTCGGCAGGGACCGCACCAGCTGGCCCAGAAATCCACCAGCAGCGGAATCTGCGAACGGTTGGCGTGTGCTTCAAACGCGCTCGCGTTCAAGACCATCGGCGCTGCGGAAAACAAGGCCTGATGGCAGCGGCCGCATGACGGTGCCTGGCTCAGGCGAGTGGCAGGGACGCGGTTTACGGCGTTGCAATGCGGGCAGGCAATCTGCAGTAGTTCGGAACTGGTGTCGTTCATCGGAATGACTTTGTGCGTTTAATCAGTTGTCAGTATCGCTGCCACGACGAGCCGATTGTCCAGCTACCTGTGGAACGCGCATTTCCGCGCGGGATGAACAATTGCAGCGCACACATTGCGGCAATCCACGGTTCATATGCGCGCAGTCGCGTTGCCAAACGGGCTCATTCATTGGAGCTCCGGCAGATGTCGCTGATCGATTCAACAGCTGCTTGAAAGGCCGAATGACGAGCTGCTGTTGCCCACTCGCCAAGGCTGAACCTGTCGACGCTCCCGGTCTGTTGCCGCTGAAACTGTCGCATCGCACAAAAAACCGTGTTATCAATGCTCCCCATGAACGCAGCCCGCGCCAGCTTTTACTTTTGGTATTACTTTCCCAAGCCGCTGGCGGAGGAAGGACTGCGCTTACCCTGAAGAAACTTTCAGATGCATTCCCGAAAAGCCGCCAGCGAACCTGGCGGCTTTTTTCATGCCGCCACGCTGGGGCCAAACCATTCACTGCTTTGAACTGGAGACCCCCATGCCCCCCCATACCGACGATCTGCGCATCCGTAAACTTGAACCCCTGACCTCGCCGGCGCAGCTGCTGGCGCTGCTGCCCTGTGACGAGGAAGCCTCGCAGACCGTGGCCGACGCCCGTGCCTCGTTGCACAGCATCCTGCACGGCCAGGACGACCGCCTGGCGGTTGTCGTGGGCCCGTGCTCGATCCACGACCCGATTGCGGCGATGGAATACGCCCAGCGCCTGCGTCCGCTGCGCGATGCGCTGGCCGGCGAGCTTGAGATCGTGATGCGTGTGTACTTCGAGAAGCCGCGCACCACGGTGGGCTGGAAGGGCCTGATCAATGACCCGGACCTGGACGGCAGCTTCAACATCAACAAGGGCCTGCGCGTTGCGCGTGGTCTACTGCGTGACATCAACCGCCTCGGCCTGCCGGCTGGCGTGGAGTTCCTGGACGTGATCTCGCCGCAGTACATCGCCGATCTGGTGGCCTGGGGCGCGATTGGTGCGCGTACCACCGAAAGCCAGGTGCACCGCGAGCTGGCTTCGGGCCTGTCCTGCCCGGTTGGCTTCAAGAACGGCACCACCGGCGATGTGAAGATCGCTGCCGATGCGGTCGGCGCGGCCTCGCACCCGCACCACTTCCTGTCTGTGACCAAGGAGGGCGGCACCGCCATCGTGGCCACGCGCGGCAACCCGGATTGCCATGTGATCCTGCGCGGCGGCAAGGCCCCGAACTACGACGCCGCCAGCGTGCAGGCCGCCAGCGACGTGCTGGCCAAGTCGCAGCTGCCGGCGCGGTTGATGATCGACGCCAGCCACGCCAACAGCAGCAAGAAGCCGGAGAACCAGCCGAAGGTAGTCGATGACATTGCCAGCCAGCTGGAAGCCGGCGAGCAGCGCGTGGTCGGGGTGATGATTGAAAGCCATCTGGTGGCCGGCCGCCAGGACCTGGTCGAAGGCCAGCCGCTGGTCTACGGCCAGAGCATCACCGACGGCTGCATCGATTGGGACAGCACCTTGCAGGTGCTGGAGCGTCTGGCCGAGGCAGTGCGTGCACGCCGCCGCGCCCAGCTGGAGGCGGCGGCCTGAGGATTCCGTGACAGTTTCACTGGCGCACATCGGGCTGTCCAAGTAGTTTACGCGGCGGGAGGCGGTAGGCCTCCCGCCTGCTTTGGAGACAGGGGGAGCACCGTCTCCGGCAGGAAGCCTATGAATCACCGCTCCATGGAGAAGGAACTGATGCGTACCCGTATGTGCACCGTGGCATTGGCGATGATGCTGGTCCCGTCGCTGGCGCTGGCCAAGAAGGAAGTTTTTGATTCGGGCAGTGGCTGCCTGCAGAACCTGTCGGTGGCCGGTGGCTTCACCAGCGGCAAGCAATTCCTGGCTTCGACCGACCATGAAGGTGTCAGTTACGCCGACGCGTTCGCCAAGACCGTTGCTGCGATCGAAGCCGAAGGCATGGTCGGGATTTACCCGAACGAGACCACCGGCTACATCGCCGCCGAGAATCCGGTCCGTGGCGGCGGCGGTTCTACCGTTCCGTTGCGCACCACCGTGCGTCGCCAGCCTGACGGCAGCGTCCGCGTCGAAGTGCGTTTCAGCATCAAGGGTGGCCAGATGACCTCCAACAAGGCGGTTGGCGAAGGTCTGTGCAAGATTGCCGACGCAGCCAGCCTGTAAGCCGGGGCAGGGCCAGGTGAAGGGGCTGTGGTTTCTGTATCTGCTGGAGTGCCGTGACGGCAGCTATTACGCGGGTATCAGTACCGATGTGCAGGCCCGTTTCCTGGCCCATGTTGCCGGCAAGGGCGCGCGTTATACCCGCGCGCACCCGCCGCTGCGGGTGCTGGCCAGCCGCGCCTATGCCGACCGCTCGGCCGCGTCCCGCGCCGAATGGCAGATCAAGCAGCTGCCGCGTGAGCGCAAGCTGGCCTGGCTGGAACGGACAGAAGATTGAGGTAGAGTCGCACCTGTAGCCGCGGCAGCTAGCGGCTTCCAACGTCCGGTCATCCGGGCAACAGCCACGCATGCGGCGGCGGTAGCAGGGCGGCAGCGTGCCGGCATCATCCTCAAGCGGGGTATTGCAATGGCAGGTTGGTACGAGTTGGACAAGAGCAGCGACGGTCAGTTCTATTTCGTGCTCAAGGCAGGCAACGCCGAGGTCATCCTGACCAGCGAGCGTTACACCGCGCGATCCGGGGCTGAGAACGGCATCGCCTCGGTGCAGAAGAACAGCCCGGATGAAGCGCATTACGAGCGCAAGACCGCCAGTGACGGTCGCTACCATTTCAATCTGAAAGCGGCCAATCACCAGGTGATCGGCAGCAGCCAGATGTATGCCTCGCAGGCCGCGCGCGAAGCCGGCATCACCAGCGTCAAGGGCAATGGCCCCAGCACCACGATCAAGGACAAGACGGCGTAGGCGGTGTTGTAGCTGTTGTAATGAAAAACCCCGGGAAAACCGGGGTTTTTCAATTGTAGTGCCGAGCCATGCTCGGCAAGGGTCTTTCACAGCGGTATTGCCGAGCCATGCTCGGCAGGGGCTTCACCGGTAAGGCCCCTGCCGAACATGGTTCGGCTCTACCC
>NZ_JBXFWF010000027.1:0-54286 GCF_056854515.1 Stenotrophomonas sp. STEN063 | reverse complement strand
CCCGCCGGCGCCGCCCTGGGCTCCCCCAGCCCCGCGCCCGCCCCGCCGGGCGCGTCGGCACCCTTCGGGGCGCGCCCCGCGCGGCGCTGGGCCCCCCACTACAGAGATCAAGCTTCCGCTTCGATGCGGCTGCCACTGCCCGCATCAAAGAAGTGCAGCTTCGAAGCGCTCACCTCAACTGCGATCTCCTGCCCGACCTGCGGTAGCTGCTGTGGCGGCACCCGCATGATCAGCGCCTGCTCGCCGTAGCGCAGATTGACGAAAATCTCGTTTCCGACCGGCTCCAACCCTTCGATGTGCGCGTTGAACGCGGCTGCACCACCACCGGGCTGCAAGTGCTCGGGCCGCACGCCAACCACCAGCGGTTTGTCGAACCATTGCGCGCCCAGTGACACGGCGTCGAGTGCAATACCAAGCCCCTCGTCCAACCACAGCATCGCCGAACCTGCTTCATCACGCCGCAGTTGCCCACGCAACATATTCATCGCTGGACTACCGAGGAAGCCTGCAACAAACAGATTGACCGGCCTGTCATACAGCGCCATGGGGGTGTCGATCTGCTGGATCACCCCCTCATTGAGCACGACGATGCGCTGGCCCAGCGTCATCGCCTCGACCTGGTCATGGGTGACATAGATCATCGTGGTGCCCAGTTTGCGATGCAGTTGCGCAATTTCGGTACGCACCGAGTGACGCAGCTTTGCATCCAGATTGGACAGCGGCTCATCCAGCAGGAACACCGCCGGCTCGCGCACCAGCGCACGCCCCAGCGCAACGCGCTGGCGCTGACCACCAGACATCGCGCGCGGCAACTTGTCCAGCATCGACGTCAGACCCAAGGAATCGGCGGCTTCCCGCACACGACGCTGCACCTCGGCCTTGTCGTGGCCGCGCAGCTTCAAACCAAAGCCCAGGTTCTCGGCCACGGTCATATGCGGGTAGAGCGCGTAGTTCTGGAACACCATGGCGATGTCACGATCCTTCGGTGCAACGTCGTTGACCAGCCGCTCGTCGATACGCAGCTGACCAGCACTGATCTCCTCCAGCCCAGCCACCATTCGCAGCAGTGTGGACTTGCCGCAGCCCGACGGCCCCACCAGCACCATCAACTCGCCATCGGCGATGTCGAAACTGGCTCCGGCGACGGCGACCTGACCGTTGTCATACACCTTGCGCACACTGTCGAATTGAACCTTGGCCATCACTACCTCGTTGCGAGTCGAAACCTGGAGCTGGGGAACACTTGCGTTACAACGACAGAACAGTTTCCTGCAATCGTATACATCCGAAACATTGTGCACGGTAAGCATATTCATATGGCACCATCACAGTCGCTCTTACACGGCACCTGCGCTCCGCTGCACGGACCTGCTCCCGCCCTCGCGGCATGCTGCAATGCACAAGTCCAGGCTGCCCACGCCCGCCCCCTCGCGCCGAAGGACGCGGGCGTCCCAATCGCGGCGCAGGCCTTGAAGACGAACAATTGACAACGATGTCATCCGCACCCGAAACTCGCGCAATGCACGACACCCTCTTCCTATTCGGTGCCACAGGCGATCTGGCCCAGCGTTACCTGTTCCCGTCCCTGCTACGCCTGCTTGGCGACGGCCTGCTCCCTGAAGATTTCCGTGTGCGTGCGCTGGCCTTGTCGCCGCATGACACCGAGAAATTCCGCGACCTGCTGCGTCCGCGCCTGGAAGCCGCCATGCCGCACGCCAGCCAGGATGACATCAGCAACCTGCTCAACCGTATCGACTACCGTTCGGTCGACTTGCGCAATGCCGACTCGGTCGCCGAAGCGGTCAAGGACCTGGTCCACCGCAATTGCGTCAGCTATCTGGCGATCCCGCCGGGGCTGTACATCTCCACCTGCGAAGGCCTGGCACTGGGCGGCGCACTGGCTGCACCCAACCGCTTGATGCTGGAAAAGCCGATCGGCTCGGACAGCGACAGCGCCGAGGAGATCCTGCAGTCAATCGGCAAGCTGATCGACGAAGACCGCGTGTTCCGCCTGGACCACTACCTCGGCAAGGCGCCGGTGCAGAACCTGATGGCGCTGCGCTTCGGCAACACCTTGCTGGAAGCGGTATGGAACCGTAACTACATCGCCTCGGTGCACATTCTTGTCGCCGAGAGCGACGGCGTGGATGGCCGCGACTCGTATTACTCACGCTCCGGCGCACTGCGCGACATGGTCCAGAGCCATATCCTGCAGCTGCTGTGCCTGGTGGCGATGGAGCCGCCGGCATCGCTGGAAGCCGACCGCATCCGCGACGAAAAGGTGAAGGTGCTGCGCGCCCTGCGCCCGCTCGACGCCAAGCACGCGGCCAAGGACAGCGTGCGCGGCCGCTACACCGCGGGCACCATCAATGGCCAGCCCGCGCAGGCCTACCAGCCGCCGGAAGGCAGCGAGGCCGAGACCTTTGTCGGCGTCACCGCACATATCGACAACTGGCGCTGGGCTGGCGTGCCGTTCCACCTGGTTACCGGCAAGCGCCTGCCAGAACGCACCACCCGCATCGAGGTCAACCTCAAGCCGGTGACGCATTGGCTGTTTGAGCGCCCCGACCGCAAGAACGCCACCCCCAACCGCCTGACCTTCCAGCTGCAGCCGCAGGAAAACATCCAGCTCGGCCTGATGAGCTCGCTGGCCGGCCCGGAATGGGGAGCGCTGGAACTGCAACCGCTGGAACTGGAACTTTCCGTTCCCACCGGCCTGCACCGTCGCATCGCCTACGAACGCCTGTTCCTGGACGCCTTCAACGGCAACCACGCTCTGTTCGTGCGCGACGATGAAGTCCGTGCCGCCTGGGCCTGGATCGACAGCGTCAGCGATGCCTGGAAGGCCGCCGACCTGCCGATGGAGCCCTACCCGGCCGGCGGCTGGGGACCGCGTCTGGGACAGGACTTCCTGCCCGAATCCATTGCCGCCGAAGCAGGCCCGGAGCAGGGGCTGTGATCCCCAGCACCGACCTGGTACTGGTAGCGGATATTGGTGGCACCAACGCACGCTTCGCGCTGGCTGACCGCGCCGCGGCCGCGCCGCTGGATCAGGGCAGCATCGACGAGTATCCGGTGGCGCAGTTCTCATCGCTGGCCGACGCCGCCGCGCACTACCTGCAGCAGCGTGGGGCGACCGCCAGCAGCGGTGTGTTCGCGGTAGCGGGCCGGGTCGATGGTGACGAAGCACGCATCACCAATCATCCGTGGGTCATCTCGCGCACGCGTACTGCCGAGCAGCTCGGCTTCGAGCAGCTGCATCTGATCAACGACTTCGTCGCCCAGGCCATGTCGATCGCATTGCTCGGCGTTGACGATGTCGTGCAGGTTGGCGGCGCTGGCTGGCAGCCCGCTGCGCTGGGCGAATCACGCAACTACTGCGTGCTTGGCCCCGGCACCGGCCTGGGTGTTGGCGGACTGGTGGTGCGCGATGGTCGCAACTACCCGCTGGCCACCGAAGGCGGCCATGCCAGCTTTGCACCGAACTCGCCCGAACAGATCCGCATCCTGGAAATCCTGTCGGCGCAATTCGGGCGGGTGTCCAACGAACGCCTGGTCTGCGGTCCCGGCCTGGTCAACATCCACCGTGCCATCTGCGAGATGACAGGTACCGATCCGGGCCTGCTGCAACCGGCCGAGGTCAGCGCACGTGCTGCCGAAGGTGATGTGCTGGCGGGTCGAGCGGTCGAAGTATTCCTCGAGATCTTCGGTGCGGTCGCCGGTGACGCGGTGTTGGTACAGGGCGCCTGGGACGGCGTGTTCCTGACCGGTGGACTGGTACCGCGCCTGCTGCAGCAGCTGCAGCATTCCGGCTTCCGTCAACGGTTTGAAAGCAAGGGACGCTTCTCCGCGACCATGTCGCAGATCCCGTCGATGGCCATCACCCATCCCTGCCCCGGCTTGCTGGGCGCCACTGCTTATGCGCTGGACATGCAGCGCGCCAATTCTGGAGTGACCGCATGAACGCCGCTGTTTCCGACCGCATCACACTTGTCCGCCATGCTGACGAAGAGGCCTGGACCGAAGGTGTCGCCAAGGAAATGGCAGCCCTGCTGAGCGCGGAGATCGAGCAGCGCGGGCGCGCCCGCATGCTGCTGTCCGGCGGCACCACGCCGGCTCCCATCTACGAACTGTTGTCCGACCAGGGCCTGGAGTGGGCGCGGGTTGAGGTTGGCCTGGCCGACGAGCGCTGGCTTTCGCCGCAGGACAAGGACAGCAATGCCTGGCTGGTACGTGACAGCTTCCTGCGTCATGCCGAGGGTGCGCATTTTGACCCGCTGGTCCGGGTCGGCCTCCCGATCGCCGAATGCGTACACACCGCCAACCTGCTCGCCACGCATTCACAGCCACCCTGTCTGGTAGTGCTGGGGATGGGCAATGACGGCCATACCGCTTCATTGTTCCCCGGCTCGCCCGACCTGCCGCAGGCACTGCAGAGCAAACACCCTTATGCGGCATTGGATGCGACCGGCTGCCCGGTGGCCAAGCACTGGTCCCTGCGCATCACCTTGACCCCTCATGGCCTGGCGTTGGCCAACCAGCGCCTGCTGCTGGTCCGCGGCAAGCAGAAGCTCGAGGTGCTCAATGCCGCACTTGCCTCCGGCGACGTGAACACCTTCCCGATCCTTGCTGCAATCAATGCGCCCGGCAACAAGCTGCGCGTGCATTGGTGTCCTTGAGCGGGAACCAGCGGATCCGGAACCGGGAATGGACCTCACCTGCCGCTCGCAAGAGCTGGAGATGGTCCTTCCCGAAACAGAGTCCGAAGCCCGCCGCTTTGCCAGCCGCACCTTCCTCCTCATTCCAGCCATAAAGCCATGCATCCGAAAATCCAAGCCATCACCGATCGCATCCGCCAGCGCAGCGCCCCGTCGCGCGCGGCTTATCTGGCCGGGATCGATGCCGCGCTGCGCGAAGGTCCGTTCCGCGCGCGCCTGAGCTGCGGCAACCTGGCCCATGCCTTTGCTGCCTGTGGGCCCACCGACAAGGACCGGCTGCGCGGTGACGTGACGCCCAACCTCGGCATCATCACCTCGTACAACGACATGCTGTCCGCGCACCAGCCGTTCGAGCATTACCCGGAGTTGATCCGTAATGCCGCACGCGAGCTGGGCGCAACCGCCCAGGTTGCCGGCGCGGTGCCGGCGATGTGCGACGGCGTGACCCAGGGCCGTGGCGGCATGGAACTGTCGCTGTTCTCGCGTGACGTGATTGCGCAGGCAACGGCGATTGGCCTCAGCCACGACATGTTCGACGCCACCATCTATCTGGGCGTCTGCGACAAGATCGTACCCGGCCTGCTGATCGGCGCCCTCGCCTTTGGTCACCTTCCGGCGGTGTTCGTGCCGGCCGGGCCGATGACACCGGGCATCCCGAACAAGAAGAAAGCCGAAGTCCGCGAGCGCTACGCCGCAGGCGAAGCTACCCGCGAAGAACTGCTGGAAGCCGAATCCGCCTCGTACCACGCACCGGGTACCTGCACCTTCTATGGCACCGCCAACTCCAACCAGGTCCTGCTGGAAGCGATGGGCGTGCAGCTGCCGGGCGCCTCCTTCGTCAACCCGGAACTGCCGCTGCGCGACGCGCTGACCCGTGCTGCCACCGCACGCGCATTGGAAATAAGCGCGCTCGGCAATGACTTCCGCCCGTTCGGCCACCTGATCGACGAACGCGCCATCGTCAATGCCGTGGTCGCCTTGATGGCGACCGGCGGCTCGACCAACCACACCATCCACTGGATCGCCGTTGCCCGTGCCGCGGGCATCGTGCTCACCTGGGACGACATGGACGAGCTCTCGCAGATCGTGCCGCTGCTGGCCCGCGTCTATCCGAACGGCGAAGCCGATGTGAACCGTTTTGCTGCCGCTGGCGGTCCCGGCTTCGTGTTCCGCGAACTGATGGACGCCGGCCTGATGCACGCCGATGCGACCACGATTGCCGAGGGTGGCATGCGCGCCTTCGCCCAGGAGCCACGTCTCACCGACGGCAAGGTCAGCTACGTGCCCGCCGCTGACGTCAGCGGCGACGAGGAAGTGGTACGCCCCGCCTCCAATCCGTTCGAAGCCCAGGGCGGCCTGCGCCTGCTGCGTGGCAATATCGGCCGCTCGCTGATCAAGTTGTCGGCAGTGAAGCCGCAGTACCGCACGATTGAAGCACCGGCCGTGGTCGTCGATGCGCCGCAGATCCTCAACAAACTACACGCCGCTGGCGCCCTGCCGCAGGACTTCGTCGCGGTGGTGCGCTATCAGGGCCCGCGCTCCAATGGCATGCCGGAGCTGCACTCGCTGGCCCCGCTGCTCGGCCTGCTGCAGAACCAGGGTCGACGCGTCGCATTGGTCACCGATGGTCGTCTCTCCGGCGCCTCCGGCAAGATCCCCGCCGCTATCCACGTTACTCCGGAAGCAGCACGCGGCGGTCCGATCGCGCGTATCCGCGAGGGCGACATCATCCGTCTGGATGGTGAAGCCGGCACCTTGGAAGTACTGGTCGATGCCGCCGAATGGGCTGCCCGCGGCATTGCCGCCAACACCGCGCCGGCCGGCTCGGACATGGGCCGCAACCTGTTCGCGATGAACCGCCGCATCGTCGGCCCGGCCGATCAGGGCGCGATCTCGATCTCCTGCGGCCCGGCCCGTCCGGACGGCAGCTTGTGGGACTACGACGCCGAATACGAACTCGGCCATGACCATGCCGCAGCAGCCGCCCCACACGAAGCCAACGACGCCTGAGATCCAGGATTCGCGTACACCTTTATCAAAGAGGACTCCATGAACATTGCCCAATACCAGGACCGCGCCGAGCAGCTGCTGAGCGCCGCCGGCATCCTGCCCGTCGTTACCGTGCACACCCTCGACCAGGCGCGCTCCGTCAGCGCAGCACTGCTCGAAGGCGGCCTGCCCGCGATTGAACTGACCCTGCGCACGCCGGTGGCAATGGAAGCGCTGGCCATGCTCAAGCGCGAACTGCCGGATGTAGTTGTCGGTGCCGGCACCGTGCTGACCGTCGAGCAGATGCAGCGCTCCATCGATGCCGGTGCCGACTTCATCGTCACCCCGGGCACGCCCGCACACATGGCCGATGCCTTGGCGACTGCGCCGTTGCCGGTGGTTCCGGGCGCTGCATCACCGACCGAACTGCTGGAGCTGGTCGCGCGCGGCTTCCGCATCTGCAAGCTGTTCCCGGCCACCGCCGTTGGTGGCCTGGCGATGATCAAGGGTGTTGCCGGTCCGATTCCGGAGCTCAAGCTCTGCCCCACCGGCGGCATCACCGAAGCCACCGCAGGCGATTACCTGTCGCAGAAGAACGTGGTCTGCATCGGTGGCTCGTGGATGGTGCAGGACAGCTGGATCCGCAATGGCCAATGGGACGAAGTGAAGAAGTCCGCCGCCGCTGCCGCCGCCATCGTCAAACAAGCCCGCGCCGGCTGACACAAATCAGCTTCTAGGTTGTTGTAGGAGCGGCGTCAGCCGCGAAGCCGGCAGCAACCAAACCACCTGCCTCCAATCCTCAAGGCTTCGGTACGGGCTTCGGTACGGGCGTCGGTACTGGCGATGCGTCGCCCGTATGCATCATCAGCTTCGCGGCTGACGCTGCTCCCAAAGGCATTCACCGGGAAAGCTCCTGCCGAGCATGGCTCGGCACTACAGCCGGGCAACGGACGGCTGGTGCATTTGTTTTCTCAGATCCGACGGAAGTTCTTCCTCTCCCTCTCGTCGACTGGCCTGCGCCTCGGTGTTCGAGGCGCAGTTTTTACTCCTCAACGTCTGCTGCGCTCGCTGCGGCGCAGCTCGGCGGGAATCTCGATTTCGACCTTCGCCGGCAGGCTGCCGATATGCAGCTCATTGCCCAGCCACTGCGCCGGTTCGCCATTGATCGTCGCCTCTCCCGGCGTGCCCTCATAAGGCCATTGCAGCAACAGCCCCGCTGCCGGCAAACGCAGTCCTTCGGACACCTGCAAGGTCAACTGCTTGTCACTGCGCTGCAGCGAGTAACTCAACATCCCGTGCGAGGTATTCAAATCCTCGATGGCGATGCCCTTGCCTGCCAGCCAACTGGCGGGCACGCCCGCAGCGAGCACGATCGGACCATCGACATCACGCTCGTACGCGAACATATCCAATGCAGAACGCACGAAGTCCGACGCCACCCAGGCATGCGGCAGGTCGCCGACAAAGAACGGTTGTCGCGGCGTCGATGACACCACTTCGGCCCACTGGTTCCATGCCGGCGGCGCACGGTCCTTGAAGAAGAACTCGGTGGCCTCCCAGGCCCGTGCACGCCAACCCAGGCGCACGAAGGCGCTTACGTTGCGCCACTCGTATGGCGTGTAGTCCTTCCATTGCCGCTTGCCGTCACGGCGCTCGACGAAGTGCTGCCAATAGCGCTCGAAGGTATTGTTCAAAGCGGGCTGCGGCAACCTGCCCTGCTCGCCACCCGGCGCCAACGCGATCGTGGTGGAGGTGGCATCGAAGTCCCCCAGCTCCACCGAACCAGGCAGGTAGTCGATCTTGTGCGCGGCCATCGCAGCGCGCAGCGACTCGTCCAGGTCCTGACGGAACTGATCACGTGATGCAGCCATGGTCAGTGCTTCGGCTTCCAGTCCCAGGGCTACCGCCATGTCGGCAGCGTCCTTGTAACCGCGCAGCGCCCAGAAGTTGTCCCAGTACGAATGCACCGGCTTGGCCGAATAGCCTTCGTGGCTGATCGAGGCCGGCATCATGCCGTAGAAGCCGGCATTGCGCGCACGGTTTTCTTCCGTGCGCTCACTCAGCCGCAGCTGTTCCATGTAGTTCCATGCCATCTGCACACGCGGCCACATCTGCTGCAGGAACGCAGTATCGCCAGTGTGCCGCCAGTACTCGGCGATTGTGTAGATCAACTCACCGTGGCTATCGTTCTCCGGCACTGGATCGCTGCCACGTGCATCCACGCAGCACGGCACCATGCCACTCTCGAACTGATATGGCGCATACCAATCCACGTACTGGCGCACCGCATCGGCGCGCCCCATCCGCAACAGGCCTTCGGAGATCATCGCGCCATCACGGATCCAGCTGCGCGCGTAGGAACGCGTGCCCGGCTGCAGGCTCGGCCCAACCCGCGAGATCAGCATATGTGCGAGTGCGGTGCGCAGCGTATTGGCCAACGGCTGGCCAGCCTCCGGCACGCGCAGCTTGAGCTGATCGAGCTTCTGCCGCCACATCGCTGCGACCTGCTGCTGCGCCTTGTCGGCATCGAACTTGGCCGGCATCTGCCAGTTGCCGGTCTGCGGCAGCACCAACACCACCTCCCGACGCTGTCCCGGCTCCAGCTTCCAGTTGTAGACCAAGGCGCCCGATGCCAAGCCGGTGCCATCGCGAACCTCCTGCGTGATCGGCAAGTCCTTGTCAGCCAGGTGGGTGACAGCCAACTTGCTGTCGAAGCTGCTGGCAAAGCCCGCATCGGCCGGAAGCGACGTATACACGCGCGGCTGACCGTTGACGCTTATCTGCCCGGTCCGCACTGCGAGATTGTCGATGCGGCTGACGCCACCGACGGTGTTGAGGAACTGGCTGGGCGGATTGACCTGGAACGGCCGCACCGCAAGCGCCAGACGATACTCGTGCGCGACCTTGTCGGTGTTGTGCAGCTCATAGCGTGCCACCAGCTGTGCCTGGTCCGGCCGCCCCTGCACGAAGCCAGTGACATTCAAACCGAAGTGATCGTGCTCCCACGCCACCGACGGCATCGGCAGATAGCCGTCCTGCAGACTCTGGCTGGACTTCACCTCCGCCCACCCGATCACCTTGCCATCGAGCACGACGAACGGCTCGATGCTGAAGCCACCTTTCATCGCCTCCAGCGCGCCGTCCTCGCTGATCAGGGCCTGCTCGCGACCGCCGTCCAGGCCGAGGATGGTCCAGTACGGTTGCTCGCCGCTGAAGCCACGCGGCAAGGAACCACGCGGCAGATCGGCAGCAACAGAACGGATGAAATCATTCGGGGTATTGGCAAACGACAGCGGCTTGAGGCTGATGTCGCGGATGCCATAGCGCCAATTCGGGCCATCGACCAGATCGAAGCGCAGGTAGCGCGCCTCGGTCTCCGGCAATGCCAGCCAATCCCTGCCGCCGGTGCCGCTGGTGACTTCACGCAGGGTTTTCCAGTCGCGACCATCCGCGGACGAGCGCACCACGTAACGCGAAGCTTCCAATCCCGGCGCCCATTGCACGACCGCACCACCGAACTCGCGCACCTTGCCCAGGTCCAGGCTGACTGTCTGCTGCTTGACCCCGCCACTGATCCACAACGTGTCCGGTTTGCCGTCGGCGATGCGCTGCTGCAGCGCGGTGGCGGTATCGGCGATCACCGTGGTGGTCAGCGCCGAAGTGTCTTCCTTCGGCAGCGGCTGCAGGGTCAGCTGGTCGAAACAGACCGTGCCGCGGCCGCCGACCTTGCTGTAAATGGTGAACTCCACTGCCGCACTGCGACGCAGGGTCTTGTCCGGGTCCGGCCCCCAGGCTTTCTCGATATGCCGCTTGCGGTAGCTGATGCGGGTCCAGCTCTTCGGGAAGTTGAAACCTGGACGATTGACCCACCAGACATTGTCGCCGCTGGCATCAACCAGCTTGAACTGCAGGTCGTTGGCCGGCGAATCGCCGCGCAGGTCGAAGGACAGCTGGTAGTTCTCAGGCCAGGTCACATCCAACGGACGGCGGATGCCGACGTAGCCGGACACCTCATGGAAGTCATAGTCCAGGCACAACGCACGCCCGCTGTTGCCGGCCACTGGACGCAGCGAACCGCTGACCTGCGGCGAGGTGATCAGCTGCCACGCACCGATATCATCGAACTTGGCGAGCACTGCAGCGCTGGCCGGCGGCACCCACGCCAGCAACAAGCTCAGCAGACCAATCACAAAACGCATATTCATCAGCAAAGTCCCGATTTACCACCAGCAAAACCTGCTGGATTTTCGCAAAGTTCAACGCCATCCGCGGCGGTTTGTTTCGTTTGGAAGTGCAGCGCCACAGCCTGCTTGCGGGCCGCGGCGCGTCAGCCCTTGACGCTGCCCAGCAGCAGGCCCTGGATGTAGTAGCGCTGCAACACCAGGAACAACAACAGCACCGGAAGCACCGTCACCACCGCGCCGGCCATCATCATTTCCACATCCATGATGTGCTCGCGCGACAGGCTGGCCAGCGCCACCGGCAAGGTGTAGTGCTCCTGGTCGGTCAACACGATCAAGGGCCACATGAAATCGTTCCATGCCCCCATGAAGGTGAAGATCGCCAGAGTCACCAGCACCGGTTTGAGCATGGGCAGCACGATCTGGAAGAAGATCCGTTCCTCACTGGCGCCGTCGATGCGCGCCGCTTCCAGCAGTTCATCGGGAATCGAGCGCGCGTACTGGCGCACCAGGAAGATGCCGAACACGCTGGCCAAGGCTGGAATCACCACGCCACCGAAGGTGTTCACCAAGCCCATCTGCTTCATCAGCAGGAACAGCGGCAGCATCGCCACCTGCGCCGGGATCACCAATGCAGCCAGCAGCATCTGGAACAGCCGCTCGCGGCCGGCAAAGCGCAGCTTGGCAAAAGCATAGCCAGCCAGGGTGTTGAACAACAACGACCCCAGGGTGATTGCAACCGACACCAGCAAGCTGTTGACGAAGTTGTTGCCCATGCCGGTGCGGGCGAACAAGGCTTGGTAGTTGGCCACCGTGGTGTGCGCCGGCAGCAACGGCGGCGGGAACTGCGATGCCTGCCCGCTGGGCATGAATGACACCGACAACATCCACGCCAACGGCGCCAGGCTGATCACGGCCAACAGCAACAAGCCACCATTCACCCACCACGCATGCCAACGCGACTGACCGATTTCGCGGCTCATACCGGCCTGGCTCATACCAGCTCCCTGCGCTTGCCGAAGCGCAACATCAACGTGGTCACCGCCAGGATGATCAGGAACAACAGGAAGGCCACGGCCGAGGCGCGCCCCAGGTTCCACCACTTGAAGCCTTCCTCGAACATGAAATAGAGCACGCTCACGGTACTTTGCAGCGGATCACCGCGGGTCATCACATAGGGCTCGGCGAACAACTGGAAGTAACCGGACACGGTGATCACACCGACCACCAGCAGCACCGGCCCCAGCATCGGCAAGGTGATATGCAGGAACTGCTGCCAGCGCGAGGCGCCGTCTATGCGCGCCGCCTCGTACAGGTCCTTGGGGATTGCCTGCAGGCCGGCCAGGAAGATCACCATGTTGTAGCCGAAGTTCTTCCACACCGCGAAGCCGATGATGGTCGGCATTGCCCAGTTCGGGTCACCCAGCCAGTCGATCGGATTGATGCCGACCTGCCCCAGTCCCCAGTTCACCAGCCCGTAGCGGGTGTGGAACAGATAACGCCAGATCACCGCCACCGCCACCAGCGTGGTCACCACCGGCGCGAACAAGGCGGTGCGGAACAGCGCCTTGAAACGCGCGGCCGGGGCGTTGAGCAACAACGCCGCCCCCAGCGAAACAGCGATC
This sequence comes from Stenotrophomonas sp. STEN063, assembly GCF_056854515.1. Lineage (NCBI taxonomy): Bacteria > Pseudomonadati > Pseudomonadota > Gammaproteobacteria > Lysobacterales > Lysobacteraceae > Stenotrophomonas > Stenotrophomonas sp. STEN063. The sequence continues at coordinate 41,773 of NZ_JBXFWF010000027.1, read as the reverse complement.
GACAAGGGGACCCCGGCGACCACGAAGTACGCGGTATTGCCCAGTGACTTCCAGAACATCGGTGTCTGCAGCAGGTCGATGTAGTTGCCCAGTCCGTTGAAGCGCAGGTTGTGCGGGTCGGCCAAGGCGTAGAGATCGAAGTCGGTCAGGCTCAAGGCCAGCGCCGACAACACAGGCAGACCAAAGAACACGCCGATCACGATCAGCGCCGGTGCGGCAAAGACCCAACCAGCCAGTGAGCCGCGCTTCATGGCGCCGCCTTCGCAGCTGCGCCGGCCGGCTGCTCGACGATCCAACGGCGCTTGGCGAGGATGTCATCCACTTGCTGGTCCAGTTGCTCGACCGCCTTGTCCTGCGGCAGGCCGCCACGCACCACCTGCTCGGTCACCACCCGCATCTGCTGTGCAATACGCTCCCACTCCAACACCTTGGGCGTGGGTTTGACGCGTTCCAGCTGGTCGGCAAACGCGTCTGTCAAAGGATCGTGCTGCAACTCCGGCGACTGCCAGGCGCTGCGGCGCGGTGGCAGGTCACCAATGATCTTGTAGAAGCGCTGCTGGATCGCCGGCCGCGACAGGAACTCGATCAGCTTCCACGCTGCCTCTTTCTTCTGCGAGGACCGGAACACCACCAGGCTGGTGCCACCGGCAATGCCCGCACCAAGCCCGTCCGGACCGGGCAAAGGCGTGGCGCCCCATTCGCCTTCCAGGCCAGGTGGCTGGCGCTGGCGGAACTCGCGGATGTTCCACGGGCCCGACAGGTAGAACGCGGTGAAGCCGCGGAAGAATTCATCCCAGACATTGGATATCTGGGTCTCGGACATCTTCGGCGCCCAGCCCTGCTCGAACATGTTGTCGTAGAAGGCCAGCGTGCGGCGGAAACCGGGGCTGCGGAAATTGCCGCGGGTATCACCATCGCGCAGCAGGGAATCCTCCTGCTGCAGCGCGAACGACAACTGCGGCTCGAACTCGTTCAAGGGCATCAGCACCGGGTAGCCACGCGCGCCCATGACCTTCTTCAACGCTGCGTTCATCTGCTCCCATTCAGCCCAGGTCTTCGGCGGCTGCGCGTAGCCGGCCTGGCGCAGCAGGTCCTTGCGATAGAACAGCAGGCGCGTGTCCACGTACCACGGGATACCGACCAGCTGACCATCGACGACATTGGTATCCCAGATACCGGCGAAGTAGTCGGACTGATCGATGACGGTGGACGTATCGACCAGTGGCTGCAGCGGCGTCAGTGATTGCAAGGTCGCGAATTCGGCGATCCAGGTATTGCCCAGCTGGCAGACATCGGGAAGTCCGTCAGCCGCATACGCCGTCAACAACTTCTCGTGCGCTGCGGTCCACGGAATGTTCTGTACATCGACACGAATGCCCGGGTTCTCCGCCTCGAACTCGCGCACCAGCTCACCGACCACCTCGGCCTCGCGGCCCATCGCCCAGAACCGCAAGGTGGTGCCCTGCTCGGGCTTGGCACAGCCTGCGAGCAGCATCAACAACACGATGGCCAGCGCGCGGATCATTGGTCGCACATCACTGCTTCTTGACCGCAGGCGCTGCCGGCTGCTCACTGGCTGCTTTCTGCCCGGCCGCTGCCGCGGCGCGCGACTCGGCAATCCCTGCGGCCCGCGCCGATGCTGCCTGTTCGTCCTTCTGCAGTGGCTGGAAGCTGTCTTCCGGTGCCAACCAACCGCCAGTGAATCCCGCCCGCTCCAATCCCTTGCGGATGTAGGGGCTCTTTTTCATTACCTCCCACACGAACTCATCGCGGTAGTTGGCGATGCCGGCGAGGATCGGGCCCTGATCGATTGCGATGTAATCGCTGGCCACCCAGCCGCGCTCCGGAATCAGACGCCCGGTCTTGAGCGGAATGTCGTAGCCGAAGCTGGGGTTGAAGGAATCCAGGAAGCCATAGCTGGAGTACAGGTAGTCGCCGTAGCGCTTGTGCATTTCCACCGTTGCCGGGATCACCACTTCCGGCGCGAACGGCAACGAGGAGATCGCCGCCGATGGCACGATGGTGCCGTCGTCGAAGTTCTCGCGCAGGCCGGCGCCGCGCGCCGAGTAGTGGCGGAACTGGCGCTGCTCACCCTTGTAATCCTGGGTGGTGTTCTGCGGGCCGTCGCCTGCGGTCAAACCCCAGACATTGGCGCTGTAATCCTTCCACTGCATCGGGTTCTCAATCGCATACTCGCGCTGGGCCAGGGTAGCGCGACGGCTATTGAGGAAATAGTCGATGCCACGCTCGCGCATGTACGGGTCCTGGATATCGCGGAAGTCGATCCAGACATGGCTGTACTGGTGGCCGAACAAGGGCCCGAACGACAGGTATTCCTGCCCTTGGTACACACCCCAATCGTTGTCATAGGTACGCGTCCACACCGTCCACGCATCGGGCTCGACCGGATGCGTCGGCGACCCCAGGGCCAGGATGTAGAGCATCATCGCTTCGTTGTAGCCCATCCAATCGTGCTGGATGAAGCCGCTCTCCGGGAACCAGCCCATCGACACCAGCGGCTTGTTGCGTTGCAGCCACTGCCAGTCCGTGCGCTTGTAGATCGTGTCGGCAATCTGCCGGATCTCCTTCTCGCGCGGATCGTCCTGGTCGTAATAACTCTGTGCAAACAGCACGCCCATCAACAACAGCGCAGTATCCACGCTGGAGAGTTCCACCCAGCTGTCATAGCGGCGGCCCTGCTGCATGTCGAGGAAGTGGTAGTAGAAACCCTTGTAGCCGCCCTTGCCGGTGCGTTGCGGGCCGCTGGGCAGGTCACGGAAGAACTTCAGCGTGACCAGGGTGCGTTCCACCGCCTGGTTGCGACTGACCCAGCCGTTCTCAATGCCGATCGGGTAGGAGGTCAGTGCGAAACCCACCGAAGCGATGCTGGCGAACGGCCGCGACGGATAACGATCAGGCGTCAGCCCGTTCTGTTCGTTGGTCGTATCCCAGAAGAACTGGAAAGTGCGGCGCTCGATGTCGTCGAACAACGGCGGCAGTTCCGGCTTCATCGGCCGCGGCGGCAGGTCCGCCTCGATCAGGATCACCTGCGGCAAGACCTTCGGCATCGGCGGCTCCGGCGCCTTGCCACAGCCTCCCAACAACGCCAGCCCCATACCGGCGAGAACACAGGCCAACAATTGCGAGGTACGTGACTTGCTCAAGGCGACATCCATCTTGAAAACATAGCACCACATTCACGTGGCGAAGGCGTACTGCATATGGGAAACGTCCCGGCCGAAGGTGCATCGGCCGGGACGGTGCCGCTTACCAGTCCAGACCGAACGACAGCTTGAAGGTACGGGTGGTGTACTGGTCCCAACTATTGATGGCGCCGGTGTCCCAGTTGATGCCGTAGCCGCCCCAATTGGTCCAGTTGAAGGCATTGAGCACGTCGGCGCGCACCTTCAGCTTCAGGTCGGTGCCGGTATCCCAGGTCTTGGTCAACGACATGTCGAACTGCTTGAAGCCCAAGCTGCCGCTTGGCTCCCAGCTGTGCGGGCGCTCGTAGCCGCCGTAGGCAGCGGTTCCGTCGATGTCCCAGCGTTTGATCTTGCTGGCCAGGGTCAGCTTGCCGGACGCACTCATGCCCCACGGCAGATCGGTGAAGCCGCTGACAACCAGGCGATGCTTCGGCGCCCAGGCGCCGTCGAACCAGCCACCCTGCTGGAAGTACCAGCCGTAGACCGGATCCTTTTCGTGGATGTTCTGCTTGGCGTCGGTATAGGTGTAGGCAAGGTTGATGTTCCACGGACTTTCAGCCGTATACGGCTTGTCCAGGCTCAGCAGCAATGCGGTGTTCTTCGATTCGAAACCGTTGGTCGCCACGATCAGCGAACCAAGGCCCGGCAGGCCCGGCGCATTCCACGGGCTGCCGTTGGGAGCGAAAACACCACCATCGGCATAGCGGTTGCCACGCGAGATCAGCAGGCCATCCTTGTAACGGGTGTGCTGGATGGTGGCGGAGCTGTTCCAGTCCTGGCCGATCAGGTTGAAGCTGCTGCGGATGCCCAGGCTGAACTGGTCGGAGTACGGAGTCTTCAACTTGTTGTCGAACATCCACACTTCGCGACCGGCCTCGGTCGAATCGATCAGCGACATCAGGTAGTCGCGATCAAGCAGCTGCGGGCTCCACTCAAGGCAGTCACCGCCAACCACGCAGGCATGGCCCGGCGAGTTGATCTTGAAGCGACGGGTCGGGAAGGTCGCCTTGCTGCGTTCCAGCTGCAGGTAGTCGAACAGGTTGCGATCATAGGAACGACCGACGCCGCCGAACAGCACCAAGCGTTCATCACCACTCAGGTCATAGGAGAAACCAAGACGCGGCTGGATGGCATTCTTGAACGGCTTGCGGTTGTTGCCGGTGCTGATGTAGCGGTTGACGTCGATGCCGCCCAGCGCCAGCGTCTGCGCATAGGTCTGCCCGGCCACGGCGTTGGGGTCCTGGCTGGCCAGCGACGCCAGCACATCCGGCGCGGTGGCGAAGTCCAGGTACGACGGGGTCTTCTCGTAGTCCCAGCGCAAGCCAAGGTTCAAGGTCAGGCGTTCGGTGACATCCCAGTCATCCTGGATGTAGATGCCGAACTGCTTGTTCTTGGAGGTGACCGAACCGCCATCAGTGCCGCCAGCCGGGCTGCCGAAGCGCACGAAGTACGGAACGACGCCGCCCTGGTTGATGTCGTAATAGAACTGCGGGTTGTAGGGCTGCTGCTCGATGGTATCGAGATCAACCTGCTTGTACTTCACACCAAACTTGAGCGTATGCCCTTCCCAACCGAAGAAGGTGGTGTCGTTCTGGAACGACCAACCCTTCTGGCCCTTGTCTTGCAGGCCGCCATCGCCGGCACCGATGCGGTAGATCTGCTTGCCATCATCACCACTGCCATCGGTCAGCACGGCACCGTTGCCGAAATTCACTGGCGCCTTGGTCCAGAACGCTTTTTCGTAGGTCAGGTGCGAATCGCTGAGCCAGTTGGTGCTGGAGTACTGCCAGCGCAAGTCGTAACGATCTTCGGTCACACCGGTATCGGTGCCGTAGCTGCTTGCGCTCTGCCCACCGACATTGCCGATCTCGCTTTCCTCACGGCGCTTGTAGGTGAACTCAAGCAGGTTGGCATCATTCACCGACCAGTCCAACTTGCCGAAGTACAGGTCTTCCTTGAATGGCGTTGCAGTGGCACCGAGCTGGTCGCGCCAGGCCTGCGGCAGATCGCTGGCCGTGCGACCTTCGCCCGGCTTCAGGTCCTGCGGCGCGTTGTATTCCTTGCCTTCATAGGTGACGAAGAAGTGGGCCTTGTCCTGCACGATGGGGCCGCCGAAGCTGGCGCCGTACTGCTTCTCACCGGAACGGGTCTTGCCGACGCCGTTCTTCTCGCTCTCACGCGGTTCGCGCCAATCCTGGTTGGTGTAATCCCAGAAGAACGAGCCCTTGAACTCATTGGTGCCGGACTTGGTCACCGCCGTCACCGCGGCCGAGCTGATCTGGTCGTACTCGGCCTTGTAGTTCGAGGTGATGACCTTGTACTCGCCGATGGCCAACTGCGGGAAGGGATTGCCGCGGCTGGCATCCTGGCCGGTGATGCCGCCCTGGGTGACGTAGTTCTTCTGCCCCACGCCATCGATGTAAACGTTGACGTTGTTGGCGCTCTGCACGCCGCCACGCAGCTTGGTCGAGCCGTTGGCCGGATTCTGCTCGAACGCCATGCCCGGCACGGTGTCGGCGAATGCCAGGAAGTTACGCGTGCCCTGCGGCAGCGCCTGGATCTGCTGCGGCGTGATGTAGGTGGCGATTTCCGAGGTCTTGGTCTCGATCGGCGCCTGCGCGGTGACCTGCACCGCGTCCAGCGTGGTTGCCGAGCCACCGCCGGTTTCAGCCACACCACCAACGCCCAGATTCACTGTCGCGGTCTGGCCGACCTGCACGGTGATGTTCTGGCTGCTGGTCTTGCCGCCGGCATTGACGTCGATCTTGTAGGTGCCCGGCGGCAAGCCAGCCAACGAGTAGCTGCCATTGCCGCTGCTCTGCACGCTGCGGCTCAAACCAGTGGCGGTATTGGTGGCGGTGATCTGCGCCTGCGCGGCGGGGGCCGAGTCAGCCATCACCTGGCCGCGGATGGTCGCACTGGTGCTCTGCGCGAATGCGGGTGTTACGCCCAGCAGCAGGCATGCAGTCAGCGCGCTGCTGAGCAGCTTGCGTGTGGGGGTGGATTTCCGAGCATTGTTGTTCATTCTTTACCTCTCCCGAAGCGGCGGCATGGGCCGCGAGGAACGTTTTGTGGGGAACCATCCCGGTCTATCGCCGGGTCAAGGGAGGTCGCGCGCGGCAGTAGAGTCGCGTACGACCAAGGCTGGGACCAGGGTTACGGCCGGCGCTGCCTGCGCCTGCCCGCTATCGATCATCTGCACCAACTGCAGCATCGCCCGCTCGCCCAACTCGGCGATGCTGACCTGCATCGTTGTCAAAGCAGGGTGAACAAAGCGCGCCAAGGGAATGTCATCAAAGCCGGCCAGCGCCACTTGCGCAGGCACTTTCATGCCCGCCTGCGAGAACGCGTACAGGCACCCCAGGGCCATCATGTCGTTGGCGGCAAACACCGCATCAGGAAGTGCAGCGCCTGCCAATAATGCCAATCCGGCCTGATGACCGGAGGCTTCATCGAAATTGCCAGGCAGCTCGATAGCTTCCACCTCGCCATCGAACGCCGCCATCGCCTCACGGAAACCGAGCAGGCGCTGCTGCGCATCATGGTTGTGCGCCGGCCCGCAGATGAAGGCGATGCGGCGATGCCCGCCTTCAAGCAGATGTCGGGTCATGCTCAGCGCACCGGCATGGTCATCGATGCTGAAGAGCGGGTACTGCGCATTGGCCAACGGCGTGTTGATCAAGACCGTTGGCAACGCTGGCGGCAGGTTGTCGACCAGGAAATCGGAGTCACCTGCGTAAGGCGAAAGGACCAGCAAGCCGTCAACGCGCCCGCGCATGGCCTGCAGCACCGAACCTTGCTGTTGCTGGTCGCCGTGATAGCTGGACACCAACAGATGCCGGCGATGGGCGCTGGCCACACCGTCGATGCCGCGCATCAGCTCGGAAAAAAACTCACCGTACAGGTCGGGAAGTACCACACCGACTGTCTGGGTACTGCGGCTGCTCAGGCTGCGGGCCGCAGCGTGCGGGGTGTAGCGCAGCCGGCTGGCCACTTCCAGCACCAGCTTGCGGACCGGCGCGGCGACATTGTCATGGCCATTGAGGGCACGTGACACGGTTGCGACGGAGACATTCGCCTCACGGGCAACATCCTTGATCGTTATTGCCGACTTCGCCACTGGCCTACCCACCGCAGTACAGGGTCGGGCGGACTGTAAACGTTTTCAAACGCATTTGTAAACAGTTCGTTAGCTGAACTTGGCCCGCCTGGACAACATCTGTCCCGACCACTTCCACGGGAACCCTGCAATGACCCATTCCCTTCAGCCAGCCCCGCCCAGCTCCTGCGGCGTCAACGCCTTGATCGACAACGCGTGGATATCCGTCTCCATCATCTCGCCGAGTGCGGCATACACCGCACGATGCCTGGCGAGCGGCGCCTTGCCGGCGAAGGCCTCACTGACCACCATGACCTTGAAATGACCACGTCCATCGCTGGCCCCGGCATGGCCGGCATGACGGTGGCTATCGTCCTTCACTTCCAGCTGCAGCGGCGCAAAAGCGGCCTGCAGGGCCGCCTGGATCCGCTCGACCCGGCTCATGGCAGCACCTTGCGGAATGGACGCACGTCCACACGGGTGTAGACACCAGCAGCCACATACGGGTCGGCATCGGCCCAGGCCCTTGCGGCGGAAAGGTCTTCAAAGCTGGCAATCACCACGCTGCCACTGAAACCAGCCGGACCCGGGTCTTCCGCGTCAATTGCAGGACAGGGACCGGCCAAAAGCAGTCGCCCCTGGTCAAGCAATGTCTGCAACCGCGCCAGGTGTGCCGCCCGCGCCTGCAACCGCGCCGCCAGCACATCCTCTCCGTCATAGCCCTCGATTACGTACCACACTGGCCTTTCTCCGCTTGTCTGCTGAATGGAAGGATGCCAAGTCTAGCGTCACAAGGCTGGACACCGCCCTGCCCGGGCGATTACTCTTTAGTCCATTGCACGCAGCCGGCCAGTAGCCGCCCGGTGCGGTAGCGGGCCAGGCCCGCCACCCAACCACTGGAGCGCATCACTTCCCGGACCGCGTAGACGACCTCCTCGTAATGACGTTGCCGCTGATCCTGCGGCGCGCCTTGTTGTTCATGTGTGGAAGCGCGCCAAACAAGCGCGAGTAGCTCGTAATACATGGGCTGGAATGCTCCCGGGCGGGAACCTGGGGCGCGTCCGGTTCGCAATACCCCGAATGTCGACCTGATGACTTCCGAACTCGCGCACGACGCGAACCCGCCAGCGCAGCATCCCTTACCGCAGCAGCAGGAAATGCCGCTGGCGATGGTGCATGGCCAACCGGTACTGCAGATCCCACAGGATCTGTACATTCCACCGGATGCACTGGAAGTCATTCTCGACGCCTTCGAGGGCCCGCTGGATCTACTGCTTTACCTGATCCGCCGGCAGAACCTGGACATCCTGGATATCCCGGTCGCCGAGATCACCAAGCAATACGTGGAATACATCAATGTCATGCAGGAGCTGCGCTTCGAACTGGCGGCCGAATACCTGGTGATGGCGGCGATTCTTGCTGAAGTGAAGTCGCGCATGCTGTTGCCGCGCCCACCCAGCATCGAAGGCGAAGAAGCAGATCCACGCGCCGAACTGGTGCGCCGTCTGCAGGAATACGAACGCTTCAAGCAGGCCGCCGAGGATATCGACAGCCTGCCCCGGCAGGACCGCGACACCAGCCTGGCGCACGCCTTCGTGCCAGAGCGTGTACTGGTCAAGACTCCGCCGCCGGTGGAATTGAAGGAAATGCTGCTGGCGCTGCATGACGTACTCAAGCGCGCCGAGCTGTTCAGCGGCCACGCGATCAAGCGCGAGGCACTGAGTGTGCGGCAGCGCATGGGTGACGTGCTCGCCCTGCTGGAGGGCGACAAGTTCTACCGTTTTGAAAGTCTGTTCACCGCCGAAGAAGGCAAGCTCGGCGTCCTGGTCACCTTCCTTGCAGTACTGGAGTTGGCCAAGGAGCAACTGCTCGACATCGTGCAGGAAGCCCCGCTCGCCCCGATTTATGTGAAGTCCCTGGCCACTGGCAACACCAACGCACCGCTGCAGTTCTCCAGCGAGTTCGATGACGCTGACACTCCCGCCTGAGCAACCGACCCAACGCATGGATCAACCGCTGATCAACCGCATTGTCGAAGGCGCCCTGCTTGCTTCCAGCCAGCCGGTCACCTTGGCGCAACTGCAGGGGCTGTTTCCCGAAGATGAGCCGGCACCGCCGGGCAGCATCGAACGGGCATTGGAACTGCTGCGCGAAGGCTGCGCGGGCCGCGGCGTGGAACTGACGGAGGTGGCCTCGGGCTACCGCTACCAGATCACCAGCGAAGTGCACGGCTGGGTGTCGCGGCTATGGACCGAACGCAAGACCCGTTACACCCGTGCCACGCTGGAAACCCTGGCCTTGATCGCCTACCGGCAGCCCATCACCCGCGGCGAGATTGAACAGGTACGCGGCGTGGCAGTGAGCAGCAACATCATCCAGGCCCTGGAAGAGCGCGAGTGGATCCGGGTCATCGGCCACCGTGACGTGCCTGGCAAGCCCGCCTTGTTCGGCACCACCAAGGGCTTCCTGGACTACTTCGGGCTCAAACGCCTGGACGAACTTCCGCCGCTGTCCGAACTGCGCGACATCGGCGAGCTGGAACCGCAACTACCGCTGGATGGCGACGGCCAACCAGCTGCCCCGCTTGCCGCTGGTGCCGCCTCGCCGCAAGGCCTGGATGCCGCCAACGACAGCGACCCCACACCCGCAGCTACGCCAGGATCCCCGGATTCGAACGCAGCTGCATCCAACACCGCCTTCACCGGCGAACCCGACGCCGCGCCGGGAGAGCGCGCGGCGGAAGTGGAAAAAACTGAAAACAACGCCGTCGCGACGACGACCGTGGCTGTTGATGTAGCCGATTCCGAACCACAGGCCGACGCGGAAAACGCCGGCCGGAGCCAAACAGATGAGTGACACCCCGCGTAAATCTTCGTTGAACAAGCTCTCGCTCAAGCGCGAGGCCGACACCGACCAACAGCCCAAGCTCGAAGAGCGCCTGCACAAGGTCCTGGCCCAGGCCGGCCTCGGCTCGCGCCGTGCGCTGGAGCAGCGCATCGCCGACGGCCTGGTCAAGGTCAACGGCGAAGTCGCCAAAACCGGTATGTCGATCAAGAGCGGCGACAAGATCGACCTCGACGGTCGCAGCTTCGTCGCCAGCGCGCTGACCGACCCGTCGCGCGTGCTGATCTACAACAAGCCCGAAGGCGAAGTCACCACCCGTGACGATCCCGAAGGCCGCCCGACCGTATTCGAAGCGCTGCCGCCGTTGAAGGGCGCACGCTGGATCGCCATCGGCCGCCTCGACATCAACACCACCGGCTTGCTGCTGGCTACCACCGACGGTGAACTCGCCAACGCGATGATGCACCCGTCGTTCGAAGTCGAGCGCGAGTACGTGGTACGTGTGCGTGCGCCGGAAGGCGAAGAGAAGGTCTCCGACGAAATCGTCGAGCGCCTTGGCCGCGGCGTGCTGCTGGAAGACGGCGGCGCCAAGTTCGACGAAGTCGAGCGCATTGGCGGCACCGATTCGCACGACTGGTTCCGCGTGGTCGTCAAGGAAGGCCGCAACCGTGAAGTGCGCCGCCTGTGGGAATCGCAGGGCTGCCAGGTCAGCCGCCTGAAGCGCACCCGCTACGGCAAGATCGAGCTGCCGCGCGACCTGATGCGCGGCAAGTCGGTGGAACTGACCACCCAGCAGGTCGACGCACTGCGCGCCCAGCTGAAGCTAGAAGAAGGCACCCCGTCGGCACTGACCCTGCAGCCGGTGATCGGCCAGCGCAAGGCGGTCAAGACCACCCTGCGCGTGTCGCGCGATGGCGGCCGCGGCAATGCCTACGTCAACGGCCACAACACTGCCGATGAAGGCCGCGAACTGCGTCGCTTCGACAACGTGCGCGAAGACCGCGGCGGCCGCGGCCGTGGCAACAGCGGCGGCTACAAGGGCGGCCTGACGGTCAGCGGCGAAGCCGCAGCCAAGCAGTCGCAGAAGCCGTTCAAGCAGCGCAAGCCCGCAGGCGACCGCAGCCTGCCGGACGGCAACCCGGCCGCGTTCCGCACCTGGTACGTGCCGGACGGTGTCAGCACCGGCCCGAGCGGCCACCGCAATGCAGGTCCCGGCGCAGCACGCGGCCCGGGCGGCAATCGTGGTCCGGGTCGCGGCCCGGCCGCCGATGGCCAGGCACGCCCCTACGGCAAACCGCGTCCGGGCGGCGCCCCGGGTGCCAGCCGTGGCGGCCCCGGCCAGGGTCGCCCGCAGGGCGCAGGCGGCCAGGGCGCAGGCCAGGGCCAGCGCAAGCATCCGTACGGTCACCCGGGCAATGCCCCGAGCTTCCCCTCCGATCACGCCACCCCGGGCTACAGCCCCTACGGCGCACGCCCGGCCGGCGGCCGCCCGAGTGGTGGCAACCGTGGCCCAGGCGGCCCGGGTGGTCGCCCCTCTGGCGGTCCGCGTCCGGGTGGTAACCGCCCCGGCGGCGCAGGCCGCCCAGGTGGCGGCGGCCGTCCTGGCGGCGGCAACCGCGGTCCGCGCGGCGCCTGATCCACAACGCAGCTGACGCGCCTCACCGCGCAACGCCGCAAGCAAACGCCCGGTGCACCTTGCACCGGGCGTTTGCGTTTCAGGCCCGCAAACGAACGGTCAATGAACGCGCCCCGGCAAAAATACCCAAAATGGGAAATTTGGTATATTTTGCGAACACACAGCCCGGAAACCGCCATGGACCTGTCACTGAACCTGCTGGATCTGGAAAAGACGCCCGCCAGTGACGTCAAAGCCAAAGGCTGGCCTGATCTGATGCGCAAAGTCGCCAAACGCGGGGCCGTGGTGGTTACCAACCACAACCATCCGCAAGCGGTGGTGGTCTCTGCCGAGGAATACCAGCGGCTGGTCGCGCAGGCGTCCGGCGCGTCGGCGGCAGCGCAGCGCGCGCAGTCACTCCAGCAACTGCAGGCCGAGTTCGATGCCCATCTTGCCGTACTCGATGACGGCACGGCCTTGAGCAGAGCCCTGGGTCGCCCTGGCCGCCGCGGCCTGAAGATCACCCCGGGCCAGTCGCGCTGATCGATGGCGCGCATCCTGGTACTGGCCGGCGTCAATGGTGCCGGCAAAAGCTCCCTGCTGGGCATGATGCTGGCGCATGATGGCGCCACCTGGTTCAACCCCGACGCCTTCACCCGGCAACTGGTGGAACGGGATTGGCCGTTGGCAGAAGCCAACGCAGCCGCATGGCAGGAAGGCACCCGCCGCCTGCGCGAGGCAATGCAGTCCGATCGTGACTACGCTTTCGAAACCACGCTCGGCGCCAACACCATTCCCAAGCTGTTGCACGAAGCCTGCAAACAGCATGAGGTATCGGTTTGGTTCTGCGGCCTGGAAAGCATCGAACTGCACCTGCAACGCGTGGCCGAACGCGTTGCAGCCGGCGGCCACGATATTCCCGAAGACAAGATCCGCCAACGCTACGACAGCTCGCGCCTCAACCTGATCGAGCTATTGCCGCACCTGACGACGCTGCACGTGTATGACAACAGCCGTCCGCCCGATCACGACGGCCTGGTCGAGCCGCTGCTTGTGCTGGAAATGGACAAGGGGCGGATTCTCTGCCCGGTCAGCCAGGGCGAGTTTGCACAGGTGCCGGAGTGGGCCAAGCCGGTGGTGTGGGCGGCACTCAAGGCTTTCCCCGTTGCAGCTGAAGAATGAAACCCAAAACAGGCCATTGGGCCAGCCCATTGCTTCGGCCCTGGGCACCGCTTCCAAGCTCTCCCTTCTCCCGTACGCGGGAGCAGGTATCCCGCAGCGGCGGCTGGGGGCGAACGCCCCCGAAACCCATCCTGGCATTCTTCGCCTGGGCCTCAGCGGCGTTCGATCACGAACTTTCCGAAGCCGATCCCCAGACTCCAGCCACGACCGGTACCCGCAAGCGCCAGCGAAATATCGCCCTTGGTCATCGCCTGCGCATCGGTCGCCCGTGAGGCACTGGCGTGCACCTCGGCCGCCGCATAGGTGCCCAGCAAGTCGTTGAGCGCATAAGCACCGGTAAACCTGCCGCGACCGTCAGTGATGGTGGTGCGGCCCACCGTCAGGCCACCGCCTTTGGCGGTGATCTTTACCGGAATGCTTGCACCATTTTCACAGGTGATCGTGCCAGTGCCGCTGGAAGTCTTGTAGAACGCCGACCAACCACTCAGGTTGTAGCGCAGCTCGCAGTCGATATTGCCCGCAGCCTGCGCCGCCGGGGCAAGGCCCAACGCCAGCACTGCAGCCATCGCCATCATCTTCTTCATCGCGCATCCTCTGCTTGATTGAACCGGCATCGAGCCTGACAGCCCCCCTGCGCCTTGCAAAGAGCCTGCAGACCCGACGCGCGGCCGGCGTTCAGCGAAGCACCACCGGCCCGCCCAAGGTAAACGCATCGGCATCCAGCATTGCCGGGAAGCGCTCGCGATGCGCCGCCAACGCCTGCGCCGAGATGGTGGTGGTGACCACCTGCTCGCGCTCGCGGATCTCCAGCTGCGGCTGGCCGAGGAAATCGATCACCGCGCTGTCGCCGGAATAATGCAGGCCATTGCCGTCCACGCCAATGCGGTTCACCACTGCCACGTAGCAGAGGTTTTCAATCGCCCGTGCACGCGCCAGGGTCTGCCACGCATACGCACGCGCCGACGGCCAGTTGGCGACGAAGATCTGCAGGTCGAAATCCATCTGCCCTGCCCGCTCCACATCAAACCGGTTGCGGCAGAACACCGGGAAACGCAGGTCGTAGCAGATCTGCGGATTGATCCGCCAACCCTTCCACTCCACGCATAGCCGTTCGTTGCCAGCCGCATAACGCTTATGCTCGCCGCCAAAACGGAACAGGTGGCGCTTGTCGTAGTAGTGCAGCTCGCCTCCGGGCGTGGCCCACAGCAGACGGTTGTAGACGCTGCCATCCACCCGCAGCTGCACGCTGCCGGTCACTACCGCGCCCAACGCGCGGGCCTGTTCGGCGATCCATGCAACGGTCGGGCCGTCCATGTCTTCAGCCTGGTCAATCGCGTCGTTGGAAAAACCACTGGTGAAGGTCTCCGGCAGGATCACCAGATCGGTGTTGCCCGCCAGCGGCGCCAACAGCGCACCATAATAGTCGCGGTTACCCGCCGGGTCGTGCCAGCGGGTGTCACCCTGCACCAGGGAAATACGCAGGTCCTGCATTGTCGTCATCGTCCTGAAAGCCATGAAGAAAGAACAGCACTGGTCGCCACGGCCGCGCCCAATACCGGCACCCACCACTGCAACCGCGCAATCCAACGATTGACCGGCTGGCACCGCTCGACATCATCAAGCAACGCCAGATACTCACGGGTATAGCGACCAAAACTGCTACGAAACGCCAAGCGCCCCTCATCCACCGACACGCCACGCGCCTGCAAGCCAGGTTGAACCACGGAAAGGAACAGATAGCCCTTCACCACACCCGCAAGCAGGAACGTGCAGAACGCCACGAGGAAAACGAACAAACCGGTATCCATGGTGGTTTCGAACATCAGAGCGCGCGCAGGCGCTCGATGGCCGCATCCAGCGTCGCATCGTTCTTGGCGAAGCACAGCCGCACCAGACGCTGGCCAGCCGGCGGGGTTTCGTAGAACGGCGACAACGGGATCGCGGTAACGCCCTTCTCGATGGTCAGCCAGCGCACGAACTCATGGTCCGGCAGGTCGCTGATCGCCGAATAGTCCACCAACTGGAAGTAACCGCCCGGCACCGGCAGCGGCTTCAGTCGCGTACCCAGCAACTGCTCGCGGAAGCGGTCACGCTTGGCCTGGTAGAACGCGCCCAGCTCCAGGTGATGCTCCGGCTCATCGCGAATCATTGCGGCAAAGCCATATTGCGCCGGGCTGTAGGTGGTGAAGGTGTTGTACTGGTGGACCTTGCGGAACTCGGCGGTCATTGCCGGCGGCGCGATGGCGTAGCCGATCTTCCAACCGGTGCAGTGATAGGTCTTGCCGAAGCTCGAGATCACGAACGCACGCTCGCGCAGCTCGGGGTAGCGCAGTGCCGATTCATGACGGGCACCGTCATAGATGATGTGCTCGTACACTTCATCGGAGATCAGGTAGATGTCGGTGCCGCGCAGCACATCGGCCAGCGCCTGCATGTCGTCAGCAGTCAACATCGCACCAGATGGGTTGTGCGGTGTATTCACCATCAACATGCGCGTCTTCGGGGTGATGGCCGCGCGTACACGGTCCCAATCCACCGCGAAGGTCTGCGGGTCCAGCGGCACATGCACAGCGCGCGCGCCGGCCAGGTCGATCGCGGGCTCATAGCAGTCGTAGGCCGGATCCAGCACGATGACTTCCTCACCGGCCCGCACCACGGCATGGATGGCATTGAAGATCGCCTCGGTGCCGCCGGAGGTGACGGTGATCTCGCTGTCCGGATCGACCTGTGCGCCATAGCAATCCAGCGCCTTCTGCGCGATCGCCTGGCGCAACGGCGCCACGCCGGTCATCGGCGCGTACTGGTTCAAGCCCTCGCGCATGGCCTTCGCGGTTTCGTCGATCAAGCGCTGCGGGGCGGAAAAGTCCGGAAAGCCCTGGCCAAGATTGACTGCGCCATGTTCGGCGGCCAGCTGCGACATCACGGTAAAAATGGTGGTGCCCACCTTGGGCAACTTGGTCTGCGGATGCATGGGTACGTACACGCCGGGGGAGAAAACCCCGAGTGTACGCAAAGCTGGCACGCCAGGCTTCCCAAACCGTGCCCTCAGGCCCCGGGACAGCACCCTGTCAGCGCTATACTGCGCGGCCCGATGCGCCGCCCTGCCTGCGCCACCTCTCCAAGGACGGAAGCGCCCGATCCGATGATTGACACCGCGAACACCCTGCCGCTGCTCGATGCACGCGGCCTGCGCTTCACCCGCAATGACGATCCGGTATTCGGGCCACTGGACCTGCACGTTGATGCGGGCGAAGCGCTGTTGGTGCAGGGAAGCAATGGCGCCGGCAAGACCACCTTGCTGCGTGTGCTGGCCGGACTGCTACGCCCGGACGACGGCAGGATCGAGATCGACGGCCGTCCCGCCAACAGCACCGACCGCTCCCGCTATATCGCTTACCTGAGCCACCTCACCGCGCTCAAGCAGGACCTCGGTTGCCTGGAAAACCTGCACTTCCTGTGCGGACTGCAAGGCCGCCGCGCGCGGCAGATGCCGGGCAATGCCCTGGCAATCGTCGGCCTTGCCGGCTACGAGGACACCCTGGTCCGGCAACTGTCGGCCGGCCAGAAAAAACGTCTGTCGCTGGCCCGTATCTGGTTGTCACCGGCACCGATCTGGCTGCTGGACGAGCCCTACGCCAACCTCGACCTGGATGGCATCAACCTGGTCAACCGGATGATCTCCGCGCATCTGCGCGGCGGCGGCGGTGCGCTGGTGACCACCCACGGTGCCTACGCGGCACCACCGGTCCGCAATCGGACGCTTACCTTGGGCAGCGCAGCAACACCGGAGGGTGCAGCATGAGCCTGCCCGGTCCGCAACCAACGTTGTTCTCTGCCGCGCGCGCCCTGCTGGCCCGCGACCTGAAGCTGCTGTGGCGTCGCCGCGGCGATGCCGCGCAACCGATCCTGTTCGCCTTGCTGGTGGTAGCGCTGTTCGCGCTGGCACTGGGTGGCGAACCCCGGTTGCTGCAGAGCGTTGCCTCGGCGGTGCTGTGGCTGTCGATCCTGCTGGCCGGCCTGCTGTCGCTGGATACCTTGTTCCGCAGCGACGCCGAGGATGGTTCGCTGGAGCAATGGCTGTTGTCGCCGGTACCGCTGGCCTGGCTGGTCGCCGTGCGGGTCTTCTCGCATTGGTTGACCACGGCCTTCCCGCTGGTCCTGGTCAGCCCCTTGTTGGCCGAACTGATGCACCTGCCGCGTGAGCAGCTGCCGGTGCTGCTCGCCGCGCTGGCACTGGGCACGCCCCTGCTGAGCCTGCTCGGGGCGGTGGTCGCCGCATTGACCGTTGGCATGCGCCGCGCCGGCATCCTGCTTGCCCTGCTGGTGCTGCCTCTGTACGTGCCGGTGCTGGTCTTCGGGGCCGGCGCGGTGGCCGCCGCGGCGCAAGGCTTCGATGCCAGCGGTGCGCTGCTGATGTTGGCGGCCGGTTTGCTGGTCAGTGCCGTGCTTGCCCCGCTGACTGCTGCGGCGGCAATCCGCATCGCCAACTCCTGAGCCCAAAACAGCGCTATTCTTGACGTTGACTTCACAAATCAAACCAAGCACATGGCTGAGCGGCCCGACACGGAAGTTCCGAGCGTAGACAAGCCTACCTTGCCGCCCCGTCCCGTGGTCGAGCTGCAACGCCGCGGCGAACTGCGGGTGGAGAAGTTCCTGGCGGCCGCCACCGAGGTCTTCAACGAAAAGGGCTACCAGGCGGCACGCCTGTCCGACATCGTCAAACGCGCCGGCGGCTCGATGGCCACCCTCTACCGTGCGTTTGGCGACAAGGAAGGCCTGATCCATGCATTGATGGAGCAGAGCATCAACGACTTCGGCCGCAGCCTGGACACCTTGCTGCAATCGCCGTTGCCGCCCGCCGAGGCGCTGGAGGACGCCGCCAGCCAGATGGCCGAGGAAGTTCTCTCGCCCAGACGCCTTGCCTGCCATCGCGTGGTGATTTCCGAAGGCATGAACCAACCCGCGCTGCGTGATTGGTTCCACGCCCATGGCGTGGCGCCAATGGAAGTGTTGCTCAGCCAGTACTTCGCCCGCGAAACCGCCGCCGGGCGCATGTATATCGAGAACCCGGAACAAGCCGCGCATTTCTTTTACATGCTGGTGATCGGCGGCCTGGTCCTGCGCTCAGTCAATGGGCGCGTTGTCCTCAGTGACCTGCCCAAGGCACAACAACAGGCGCGAGACGCAGTCCGTCTGTTCATGGCCGGTGCGCTGCCGCGAAACTGATGCCAAGCCGGCTTCACTCGCGCCAGCAAACGACGCACCTGCAGCAATTGGAAGATGGGCGGGCGGGACTCGATCCTCACCCGCCCCTTTTGTGCAAAGCATCAAAACAGAATCGATACGGCATGCGTGAGCACCTTGAGCCGCATGACACGAGGCATGACCCTGCCGTGTAGATGCACCCACCTGCGACGCTGCTGATCAGCGGCGCGCCGCAGGCACCGGATCAGCCTGACGCACGTCGGCCACGACCCGCCGGTTTTCTGAATTTGCGGTATCTTGCGCTAGTCTGAAAACAGCAACGGTGGTGCAGCCCGCACCGCCCAGCCGGTTGGGCCGCTGATCGCGGCCCGGTCATCGTCTTCCTCAGCGAGCGAGCGGATGTTCAAAGGTTTAGTTGGTTGGTTTCACAAGCTGGGCTCACCGCCCTACTTCGACACCTTCGCCGCCCGTTGGTCCACCTGGTGCTATATCGCCGCGCTGCCTCTGTTCGGTTTCGGCCTCTGGCAGGCCTTGGCGGTGGTCCCGGCTGACTACCAGCAGGGCGACAGCTTCCGCATCCTGTATATCCACGTGCCATCGGCATGGATGAGCCTGTTCGTGTTCGGGCTGATGGCCCTCTACAGCGCAATCGCGCTGATCTGGCGGATCAAGCTCTGCGAGATCCTGGCCATGGCCTGCGCTCCCATCGGTGCAGCGTTCACCCTGATCACCCTGCTCACCGGCAGCATCTGGGGCAAGCCGATGTGGGGTACCTGGTGGGATTGGGACCCGCGGCTGACCACCGAACTGATCCTATTGTTCATGTATCTGGGCGTGATGGGGCTGTACGGCGCCATCGATGACCGCCGCGCGGCCGCCCGCGCCGCCGGCCTGCTGGCCATCGTCGGCGTGGTGATGTTGCCGATCATCCGCTACTCGGTGGTGTGGTGGAACTCGCTGCACCAGGGCCAGACCATCCGCGTGTTCGGCGACTCCAGCATGGACAGCAGCATGATCCTGCCGCTGTGGATCATGGTGCTGGCCACCAAATTCTGGTTCGTCGGTTCGCTGCTGTCGCGCGCCCGCGCCGACAACCTGCGCCGAGAAGTCGGCAAGGCCTGGCTGCGCGAACGGCTGGAGAAGTCGGCATGACCTATTTCAAATACGTGGCACTGGCCTACGCCGTGTTCTTCATCGTATTGGCCTGGGACTTCATCGTGCCGCGCCTGCAGATCCGCCAGCAGCTGCGCGAGGCACGTTCGCGCATCACTCGTGCCAGCCGCGGCAGCGCAGCAGCCGTTGACGAGGAACTGAGCCGATGAGCCCAACCCAGCGCCGCCGCCTGTTGCTGGTGTTGCTGGTCCTGCTGGTTGCAGGCGCAGCGGTCGCCCTGGTCAGCACTGCCCTGCAACGTAACATCGCCTATCTCTACACGCCAGCCGAGGTCAACGCCGGCCAGGTTGCCCCGGATGCACGTTTCCGGCTTGGCGGCATGGTGGCCAAAGGCTCGTTCAAACGCGAACCCGGTGCGCTGCTGGCGCGCTTCGAGGTCACCGACGGTGACGCGATGCTGCCCGTCACCTACGACCGCATCCTGCCCGACCTGTTCCGCGAAGGACAGGCGGTGGTCGCTACCGGGCGCATGGTCAACGGCGTATTCGTCGCCGAAGACGTGCTGGCCAAACACGACGAGACCTATATGCCCAAGGAGCTGGCCGACAAGATGGGTGTGGCGCACGACAAGCACCAGGTTCCGGCCACCACCCCAACGACGGAAACGCCCTGAGTGCTCGGTGAAATCGGACAGGTATTGCTGATCCTCGCCCTGCTGGCAGCCCTGCTGCAAAGCGTCCTGCCACTTGTCGGCGCCCAACGCGACATCCCCGCACTCACCGCGATCGCCCGCCCGGCAGCGATGCTGCAGCTGAGCACGGTGCTGGCCGCCTTCGTGGTGCTGACGATTGCCTTCGTGCGCCAGGATTTCTCGCTGCGCTACGTCGCCGACAACTCCAACACCCTGCTGCCGATGATCTACCGCTATTCGGCGGTATGGGGAGCACACGAAGGCTCGCTGCTGATGTGGTCGCTGGTGCTGGCGCTGTGGACCGCCGCGGTGGCCGCGTTCTCGCGGCAGCTGCCACCCGAGGTGATGGCGCGTGTGCTGTCGGTGATGGGCATGATCAGCGTCGGCTTCCTCGCCTTCCTGCTGTTCACCTCCAATCCGTTCGCACGCCTGCTGCCAGCACCGGGTGAAGGCCACGACCTCAATCCGCTGCTGCAGGACCCCGGGCTGATCATCCACCCCCCCCTGCTCTATCTCGGTTACGTTGGCTTCGCGGTGCCGTTCGCCTTCGCCATTGCAGCATTGATCGACGGCCGCATCGACGTGCGCTGGCTGCGCTGGACCCGACCGTGGACCAATGCAGCCTGGGGCTTCCTGACCATCGGCATCGCGCTGGGCAGCTGGTGGGCGTATTACGAGCTGGGCTGGGGCGGCTGGTGGTTCTGGGACCCGGTGGAGAACGCCAGCTTCATGCCGTGGCTGGTTGGCGCGGCCCTGCTGCATTCGCAGGCGGCCACCGAAAAACGCGGTGTGTTTGTCGGCTGGACCCTGCTGCTGGCGATCGCCGCGTTTGCGCTTTCCCTGCTCGGCACTTTCCTGGTGCGTTCGGGCGTGTTGACCAGCGTGCACTCGTTTGCCGCCGATCCCTCGCGCGGCCTGTTCATCCTCATTTTCCTCGGCATCGTGGTGGGCGGCTCGCTGCTGCTCTATGCGCTACGTGCACCCGGCATGGGTGGCAACAGCAACGACCCGCGCCGCGCGTTCGCGCTCAACTCGCGCGAAAGCCTGCTGCTGGCCAACAACCTGCTGCTCAGCTGCGCCTGCGCGATGGTCCTGCTCGGCACCTTGTATCCGTTGTTGGCCGATGCGCTGGATCTGGGCAAGGTCTCGGTGGGACCACCGTACTTCGGCACCCTGTTCGTGCTGTTGATGGCACCGATGATCGTGCTGCTGCCATTCGGCCCGCTCAGCCGCTGGCAACGCGAGCAAGGCCTTCGCACCCTGGCGCTGCTCGCACCGTGGGCGGGATTGGCGGTAGTGCTGGGCATCATCGGCTGGTGGATGGCCCCGCAAGGCAAGTTCAAAACTGCAATGGGCATTGCCAGCGCCGCCTGGGTCGCTGGCGGCACCGGCTATTACCTGTGGATGCGTCTGCGCAAAAGTGGCCGGCCCAATGCCGAAACCTGGGGCATGCTGATCGCCCACTTCGGTGTGGCCGTGTTCCTGGTCGGCGCCTTGTTGGTGGAGGCGCTGCATGTACAGCATGAAGTTGCGCTGGCACCCGGCAACTCCATCGACGCCGGCGGTTATACGCTGCTGTTCGAAGGCGTGGATGCCAGCGATGGACCGAACTATCACTCCGACCGCGGGCACCTGCAGGTATTGCGCGGCGACACGCTGATTACCCGCCTGCACCCGGAAAAGCGCATGTACGCCAGTGGCGGCCAGCCGATGACCGAGGCCGGCATACACCGCACGCTGGGTGGCGATATCTATGTCGCACTGGGAGAATCACTGGGCGACGGCTCCTGGGCCGTGCGTGTACAGATCAAACCTTTTGTCCGCTGGATCTGGCTGGGCGCGGCGCTGATGGCGCTGGGCGGTTTCATCACCGTCGTCGACCGCCGCTTCCGCAGGCTGCCTGAGAAATCGAAATGAATAATCCTGCACCCGAATCCAAAACCAAGCATCGCCTGCCACCAGTCGCCATCGTGCTCGGCGCGCTGTTCTTCCTCGGCCTGATGGGTTTGATGCTGTATGGCGTCAGCCGCTCCGGCAAGCCTGACCGCGACAGCCTGCCCTCGGCGCTGATCGACAAACCGGCGCCCGCGTTTTCCTTGCCCGTGCTGCACGACCCCAGCGTGCATGTCACCGACAAGCAGCTGCGTGGTGCGCCCTATCTACTCAATGTCTGGGGCAGCTGGTGCCCGACCTGCCGCGATGAACACCCCATCCTCACCCGCTTCGCCGAAACCAAGCGCGTGCGCGTGATCGGCTACAACTGGAAGGACGAGCCCAGCGAAGCACTGCGCTGGCTGGAGCAGTTGGGCAACCCCTACATGGTGGTGCTGGCCGACCAGGAAGGCCGCGCCGCGCTGGACTGGGGCATTGCCGCTGCACCGGAAACCTTCCTGGTCGACGGCAGCGGCATCGTGCGCTGGAAGTACAGCGGCGCCATCACCCAACAGGTCATGGATGAGCAGCTGATTCCGGCACTGGAAAAAGTCGAAGCCGCCGCCGGTGGCAAACACGGTGCACCGGACCTCGGGGCCGCCCGATGAGAGCCTGGGCTGTGGTCCTGTTATGGCTGTGCCTGGCGTTCGCCGTCAGCGCGCAGCCAGCCGGCGACCCCAGCCCACTGCAATACCGCGACCGCGCCGAGGAAGTACGCTTCCACGCACTCACCGCCGAGCTGCGCTGCGTGCAATGCCAGAACCAATCGCTGGCCGATTCCAACGCGCAGATTGCCCACGACCTGCGCCGCGAAGTGCTCAAACTGATGCACGAAGGCCGCAGCGATGCCGAGATCAAGCAGTTCCTGGTCGACCGTTACGGCGAGTTCGTGCTGTACCGCCCGCAACTGGAAGCCAGCACCGCCCTGCTCTGGTTCGGTCCCGGCCTGTTGTTGCTGGCCGGCGCCGTGCTGTTGATCGTGCATGTACGGCGACGTGGCCGCACCGTCCCTGTTGCCAGCAATGACGACGCCAGCCAGGAAGAACGCGAATGGTGAATACCGGGTTCATGGCAGGCGCTGCAGTGCTGGCGGTAGTGGCAAGCGGCGTCACCTTGTGGCCACTATGGCGCGCCGGCAAACGGCGGATCTGGGGCAGCCTGGTTGCGATGGCGATGGTCGTCACGCTGGGCCTTTACCAGTTGCTGGGAACCCCGGCGGCAATGCAGCCGCAACCTGAAGCCGCTGCCGCGCCGCAGACCATCGAAGAAGGCATCGCCCAGCTGCAGGACGCCTTGAAGCAGAACCCCAAGCGCGTTGACGGCTGGGTGCTGCTGGCCCGCTCGCAGCTGGAGATCGGCAAGGTGGCCGATGCCGCCGCGGCCTACCAGCGCGCCGTACAACTGGCGCCGGACGAACCAGGCCTGCTGCTCGAAGCCGCACAGACCCGCGCCCAGGCCGATCCCAAATTCCTGTTCGACGATACCGCCCAGCAGTGGCTTGCCCGCGCCCGCCAGATCGCACCGGACAATGAGCGGGTGATCTGGCTCACCGGCATCGTGCAGCGCCAGCAAGGCCAGAACGAACAGGCCGCGCAGACCTGGGAAAGCCTGCTGCCTCGGCTGGAGCCCGCCGCCGCAAATGCGCTGCAGGCACAGATCGACATCGCCCGTGGCAAGGCACCGGCCACCGCGCAGACTGGCACAGCGGCAACAACAGCGACTCCAGCAAGCGCTGCTGGCGGTGGCATCACCATAACGGTAACCCTGGCCCCGGCCTTGGCCGAGCGCGCCGCCTCCGGCAAGGAAACCGTGTTCGTCATCGCCCGCATCCCCGGCGGCCCGCCAATGCCGGTCGCCGTCGAGCGCCACCCTGCACAGGCAGCGCCGCTGACCGTCGCCCTCGACGACGGCGACAGCCCGATGCCCACGCAGAAGCTGTCGGCGCTGCAGGAAGTGGAGGTATTCGCCCGGCTGTCCGCCAGTGGCAATGCGATGCGCGGCGAAGGCGACGTCGAGTCGATACCGGTCAAGGTCAAACTGCCAACTGACAAGCCCTTGGCGATCATGCTGGGTCAATAACCCGCTGCAAGCTGTTTTGTGGGAGCGGTGTAAGCCGCGAAGCGAACACATCCAGCAGATGGCAGCGCTGCGATGTGCTCAGGCAATGCCAGCTTCGCGGCTCACGCCACTCCCACAAAAGGCAGACGCCCGCTCGCGACATCAGTGTCATGCGGGATGGCAGGAATCAACATTGGAACATTGCTTCCCGAGCGCGCCCCCCGGTCGCAGCGCGCCAGCAATACCCAGATAACCACTGGTTATCATCCATGCGAAGATGCGGCCGGCATCCCCGTTAAAATTGGCAGATGACTGAATTCACCCCTGTCGGCAGCCGCTTCCATGCGCTGTCTTCCCCATTCCCGATGAAGCGCGGGGGCAGCCTTGTCGGCGCCCATGTCGCCTACGAAACCTGGGGCAAGCTGGCCGCCGATGCCAGCAACGCCATCCTGATCGTCACCGGCCTGTCGCCGGACGCACACGCCGCCAGCAATGCCGACAACCCCGCCAACGGCTGGTGGGAGCCGATGCTTGGTCCCGGCAAGCCAATTGATACCGACCGCTGGTTCGTCATCTGCGTGAACTCGCTGGGCAGCTGCAAGGGCTCAACCGGCCCAGCCTCGTTGGACCCAGCCACCGGCAAGACCTACCGGCTGTCTTTCCCCGAGTTGTCGATTGAAGACGTGGCCAACGCCGCCGCCGAAGTCGTGCGCGCACTTGGCATCACCCAGCTGGCCTGCCTGATCGGCAACTCGATGGGCGGCATGACCGCACTGGCGGTGTTGCTGCAACACCCGGGCATCGCCCGCAGCCACATCAACATCTCCGGCAGCGCCCGCGCCCTGCCGTTCTCGATCGCCATCCGTTCGCTGCAGCGCGAAGCAATCCGCCTCGATCCGGCATGGAACAACGGCGATTACGACGACGTGCACTACCCGGAATCGGGCATGCGCATGGCGCGAAAACTCGGCGTCATCACCTATCGCTCGGCGCTGGAATGGGATGGCCGCTTCGGCCGCGTGCGACTGGACTCGGACCAGACCGACGAAGACCCGTTCGGCCTGGAATTCCAGGTCGAGAGCTATCTGGAAGGCCACGCCCGCCGCTTTGTGCGCCACTTCGACCCGAACTGCTATCTCTACCTCGGTCGATCCATGGACTGGTTCGACCTGGCCGAATACGCCGATGGCGACGTACTGGCCGGGCTGGCGAAGATCCGCGTTGAGCGCGCACTTGCCATCGGCGCCAATACCGACATCCTGTTCCCGGTGGAACAGCAGCAACAGATCGCCGACGGCCTGCGCGCAGGCGGCGCCGACGCGCAGTTCATCGGCATGGATTCGCCACAGGGCCATGACGCCTTCCTGGTGGACTACGACCGCTTCGGGCCGGCGGTAGCGCAGTTTCTGCAGGCACTGCCGACGAACGCATAGCCAGCACACCGACCTTGGATGCAGGTGGCCGCTGATGGTCGCCTGCACTGACTGCAACGCACGCTTGAGCTTCCGACAACCGGGGGCCGAGCATGCAACGTTTCCTCCTGATTCTTTTTTTCTTGCTGGCCAGTTCGCTCAACACGGCGCTCGCTGCCGCGCCACCCTTGATGCTGGCCAGCAGCTGGCAGGACGGGCCGGATGTATCCCTCTATCTGGTCAGCGAGAAACTCGACGGCGTACGCGCACGCTGGGACGGTCACGCGCTCTGGACCCGCGCCGGTCACCGCATCCCGACGCCGGCATGGTTTACCGAGGGCTGGCCCAAGCAGGCGATCGACGGCGAATTGTGGATGGCGCGCGGCCAGTTCGAAGCCACCAGTGCGCTCATCCGCAGCAGCCCGGCCGACGAGGCACAGTGGCGCAAGCTGCGCTTCATGGCCTTTGACCTGCCCAGTGCAACCGATGGCTTTGCCCGCCGCCACGCCCAGCTCAGCCGGATCATCGCCAATCAATCCAACCCCTACCTGCTCGCCATAGAGCAACGCCGCCTGCCCGATACCGAGAGCCTGCACCGACACCTGCGCAGCGTCGTCCAGGCCGGCGGCGAAGGCTTGATGCTGCATCATCAGGACAATCGCTACAGCGATGGTCGCAGCGCTGGTTTGTTCAAACTCAAACTGTATGACGATGCCGAAGCGCGGGTGATCGGCCATGTACCTGGCAAGGGCAAGTACGCCGGCATGGTCGGTGCGCTGCTGGTGCGTGCCGACAGCGGTGCACAGTTCCGCCTCGGCAGCGGTCTGAGTGATGCGCAGCGTGCCGATCCACCGCCGATCGGCAGTCAGGTGACCTATCGCTACAACGGCCTGACCGTGCACGGCCTGCCCCGCTTTCCGCGCTTCCTGCGGGTTCGAGATGATCGCTGATCAAAGCAATCATTGCATGTGGGAGCGGCGTAAGCCGCGAAGCAGACACATCATCAGATGGCGCAGACACATTGGGGCCTCAGCAACACCAGCTTCGCGGCTTACGCCGCTCCCACAAAGCAGACCCTGTGTAGGCACAGGGCTTCACAGCCACCCATGTTTGCGCTGCAATAGCGGCGACAAGCAGGGGCAAGCTCAGTGCGCTATCAAGGTCGGCTGCAGGATTGGAACGATGACAAGGGCTTCGGATTCGTGGTTCCGAACGGCGGTGGTGACCGCGCCTTCGTCCATATCAAGGCCTTCGAGCAGCGTACGCAACGCCCGACTGACGGCATGCTGATCAGCTATGCGCTGCGCAAGGATGAACGCGGCCGTTTCAATGCCATCGCGGTGCGCTCGGCAAGCGCCACCCAAACCGTCACTTCCAAGCCAAAGCGTCCTCCGTTCACCGCCCGCCTGCCGCATGTCCTGCTGGGCGTATGTGCCCTGCTCTGCGTACTGGGACTATGGATTGCCAAGTTGATACCCGATTGGACCTTGCCGGTGATTGGCGGGATGAGCGTCGTAGCGCTGGGCTTCTATCTCTACGACAAGGGCGCAGCTGCCCGCGGTGAGCAGCGCACGCCCGAAAACACCTTGCACCTGATCTCCCTGCTCGGTGGCTGGCCGGGCGCGCTGATCGGCCAGGGGCTGTTCCGCCACAAGACCAGCAAGTCCAGTTTCCAGGTCATGTTCTGGCTGACGGTCGTGCTCAATGTCACCGCAATCTGGCTCCTTGCCAGCGGCAGACTGAGCCTTCCCCACTAAGCACGCAGCCGCAATGCCAGCGTAGCCCGAGTAAGCGCAGCGCACCCGGGAACTCCGGCAGGGCACCCAAAGCAGCCACCGCATCTTCAGGCTTGCAGGTGCAACGCTTTCTCCGGGCCAGGAGTCGCCGACCATGCCAATGGATTCTGCGACTTCCAGCCCAAAGACCGATCATCGCCTGACTGTGCAGCCGCGCCGTGCAGATACCGGTCGCTTATCATCTGCGCTCCCCAGCTCCAACACGGCATCATGGATCGAGCCCGTATGAAGTCCGCACTCCGCCTCGCCTGCCTGCATCTTGTCGCCCTCGGCGCCGTCCTCCTCGCTACGATGCCGACCGCACTGGCGCAAACCGCACGCAAGCCCTCGCCTTACGAGGCCAGGCAGGGCACCACCGCATCCTCCGTCGACAACGCCCAGGCCCCTGCGCAACTTCCGCGCATTGCCAACCGTGAAGATTTCATGCGTCTGGCCCGGGTTTACAACCCGGGCACGCCGTTGGAGATGCCCCACCTGATATTCACCATCGACCGTCGTGATCCGGCCCGTATCCATTACATCAATACGCCGCGCTACGAGCTGCACGAGAACTTCGTGCGGCGCGAACGGTTGCTGCCGCACCTGGACAAGGCCACGCTCAACGCGCAGTACAAGGACCCGCAGCGGCGCTTCCTGTTCGGCACGGTTAGCTGGCAGCGCGACCTGCCTGGCTATACCTACGAGTTCTGGGAAGGCGACCAGCTGACATCCGCACTGCTCAGGCAGACCGATCAGCTGGTGCGGGGATCGTTCTACGAGGCGATCCGTTTCAAGACCAATTCCACGCTGCACGAGCAAACCGCCCGCTCCGCTGGCCTGCCCTTCATCACCCAGGAAGCACTGCTGCGCGAGCAGTCCTTCCTGCCCTTGAACACGGGTATCGCACGGGGCCGCCTGCGCATCGTCCGCTCGATCGAACAGGCAAGCGACCTGTCGCCGCAGGACATCGTGGTACTGGACGAAGTTCCGATCTCGCTGTCGCCGGTAGCCGGCCTTGTCACCCAACGCCCATCGACGCTGTTGTCGCACGTCAACCTGCTGGCCAAGGGGTGGCGTATCCCCAACGTCTATGTTCGCGACGCGCAGGCTGCATTGCGCGTCTACGACGGTCAATGGATCGAGCTGGAAGTCACGAACAATGACTACAAGGTGCGGCCAGCCCTTCGCCCGGCCAACACGTCCTCCACAACCACGCAGGCAGCCGTGCGCAATCTGCCACGGCCCGACGCATCGATAACCGCACTGAAGCCGCTTTCGGCGCTTCGCGCCAGGGACAGCAGCCATTGCGGGGTCAAGGCGGCCAATCTGGGCACATTGAAATCCGCATTGCCGCCCTCCGCGCGGGTCCCGGATGGATTCTGTGTCCCCTTCTCGCATTATCAATCTGAAATGCAGAGACTGCGCATCAGCGAACGGCTGGCCGCACTGCAGCAGCAGCCAGGCTTCGCCAGCGATGCCAAGGTCCGCCGCGAGGCGCTGGCCGCGCTGCGGGCGCAGATCAGCGGCGCCACCCCGGACCCGGCACTGGTCCGCAGCCTGCAATCGCAGTGGCAGGGCCAATTGCGGGGCCGCGGCGTGTTCGTGCGCAGCTCTTCCAACTCGGAGGACCTGCCGAATTTCAGCGGCGCCGGCCTGTATACGACCGTGCCCAACGTGATCGCTGCCGATGCGCTGGTGCGCGCAGTGCAGACGGTATGGGCGTCGGTCTACAACTTCGAGGCCTACGAAGCACGCCGCGCTGCTGGTTTGGGCCAGGATGCAGTGGCGATGGCGGTACTGGTGCAGCTGGCCGCGCCCTCGGACAGTTCCGGGGTGATGATCACCCGCGACCCATTTGATGCAGGACGTCGCCACATCACCTATATCTCGGCCAAGCGCGGCCTCGGCATCCGCGTGGTGGAAGGCAAGCGACAGGCCGAGCAGGTGATGTATTCGAACTGGTCCAAGGCCGTGCAGGTACTCAGCCGCTCCGCGGAGGACACTCAACTGGTCGCCAATGCCAGCGGCGGTGTCCGCGAGGTGGCGTTGACAGGCTCCCGCCAGGTGTTGACCGACGCCTTGATCGCGAGGCTGGCAGCCGTAGGCAACCGTACCAAACAGGCATTGGGCGGAGTCGACCAGGACATCGAATGGGCAGTGGTTGGCGATGACATACTCATCCTGCAATCGCGCCCCTACGTGGATGGAAGCAGCCGCTAGGGACCGCCCCATCCTCTCCATCGCCCAGTACCAGCCGATCCGGACGTGCTCATGGACAAGATCGATCTCAAGCGCCAGCTGAAGCACCTCTACCAGCCCTCGGCCAAGGCC
This sequence comes from Stenotrophomonas sp. STEN063, assembly GCF_056854515.1. NCBI lineage: Bacteria > Pseudomonadati > Pseudomonadota > Gammaproteobacteria > Lysobacterales > Lysobacteraceae > Stenotrophomonas > Stenotrophomonas sp. STEN063. The sequence goes on along the minus strand of NZ_JBXFWF010000027.1, from coordinate 12,313 downwards.
ATTGCCGAGGTCGACGTGCCTGCCTTCAACTTCCTGATGATCGACGGCGCTGGCAATCCGAATACCTCGCAGGATTACAGGGATGCCGTGGAGACGCTGTTCTCCGTCGCCTACACCATCAAGTTCGCACTCAAGAAAGCCGGGCGACTGGACTACGCCGTGATGCCGCTGGAGGGGCTGTGGTGGGCCGATGACATGGCGGCCTTCCAGCGCGATGAGAAGCAGCATTGGCTGTGGACCATGATGATCATGCAACCGCAGGACGTGTGCGTGCAGGACGTGGAATCCGCGATCGCCGCCTTGCAGAGGAAGTCACTTGCCAGCCTGTCAAAGCTGCGCTTCGAGACGTTTCACGAAGGACGATGTGCGCAGCTGCTGCATGTTGGTCCCTTCGCCGATGAGGGACCAGCGATCGCTCGCCTGCATGCGTTCATCGGCGAGCGATCCGTATTGCGCGGCAAGCACCATGAAATCTACCTGAGTGACATCAGAAGGGCCGCGCCGGAGAAGTGGAAAACCATCATCCGCCAGCCCATGCAGTGAGTCGCAATGATGACCAATCCGACCAACACTCCGCATAGCAGGAACCCATCATGACCTTCTGGCTGGTCGCAATAGTAGTCAGCGTCGGCCTTGGCTTGGCGGCTGGCGCCATGTGTCGCCGCACCTGGATTGCGGTGCTGCTTGCCGCCCTGCTCGGCGGCCTGCTCGCCCCCTATCTTGGCCTGCGCTTTGTATGGGATGTGACCGGCCATCGCGATGCACAGGATGGGCTGGCCTTCCTGTTCGGGCCGATGATCACCGTACCGACAGCCAGCATTGTCGCCTACGCTTTCAAACGCTTGCGTAGAAACAAACGCAGCTGACGACGCACGCCTGCGCATCGCAACCCATAGGTCTACAAAGCCGGGCACAACCCGGCTCAACGCTTGCTACTGCAGGCTCAAACGCCCCTGCTGCAACCGGTACTCGCGCTGCACCACACCTTCCGGCAGTCGATCGTGGGTGATCATCAACAGGCTGCGCTGCCCCAGCGCCGCCGCCAGATCGAGTAGCAGCGCATGCGCGGTATCCACGTCCAGGCCTTCGGTCGGCTCATCCAGCACCATGATCGGCGCGTTGCGCAGCAAGGCACGCGCCAAGGCCAAACGCCGCGCCTGACCCGCCGACATGGTGGCACCGTTCTCACCCACCCATGCGGCGAGCCCGCCTTGTTGCTGCGCCCAATCGCTCAAGCGCACCTGCGCCAGTACCGCCCACAACGCGTCGTCGCCGGCCTGTGGATCACCCAAGCGCAGATTGTCCGCAATGCTGCCGGCAAACACCGGCGCCCCTTGTGGCAACCAGGCAATCTGCCGATACCAATCATCCTGGGCGAACTCACGCAGATCGACACCACCGAAGCGCACTGCCCCCTGCTGCGGGTCCCATAGCCGCAGCAGCAGGGCGGACAAGGTCGTCTTGCCGCAGCCGCTGTCGCCACGGATGGCGATGCGCTCGCCCGGCGCCAGCTGCAGATCCACGCCATCCAGCAGACGCCGCGTCTCGCCCGGCCAGGAAAACACCACCTGCTCAAACACAACCGCGGCCGCATCCGCAGCCACGGCGCGGGGCTGGGCCGGGTCCTGCACGGCTGGCGCCTGATCAACAATCTGCCGCAGACGCTTGCCGGCCACCCGCGCCGACTGCAGGGCCTGCCAGGCAATGCCGCTGCCTGCTGCGACCTCCAGCAGCGCAACGGTCAGGAACACCAGCGTTGCAGCAAACGGCGCCTCCACCTTGCCTGTCTGGAACGCCGTCAACGCCAGCCACAGCATCGCCAACAGGCCAAGACCCGCCAGCGCCGAATGCAGCACGTTGCCACCGATCAGACGGCCACGCCGTCGTTGATCGCTGCGCGACAACTGCTGCGCGGCTGCATCCACACGCAACGCCCAATCATCGCGGGCATCCAGTGCGGTGAGATCAGCGGCACCTTCCAAACCTTCAAACGCCAACGTACGCAGGCTGGCGCGCTGCTGCGCGCGCTCGGCCTCGACCGCATCGCCACGGCGCACCGCGAACACCGGAACGCCGATTCCAACCAGCACCGCGAGCACCAGCAGCAACAGTGCCGCCGGCCAGTAAATGAGTCCGGCCGCGACCACGCTCGCCACGGCGGCCCCCGCCAGGGCCAGCAAGGGACTGATCGCCCGCACCATCAAACCATCGACTTCGCCGATATCGGTGATCAACCGCGCCAGCAACTCACCGGTACGACTGCTGCCCAGTCGGGCAGGCGCCAACGGCAGTGCACGCTGGAAAAACCACACGCGCAGGTCACGCGCAATCCGCAAGGTCGCATCGTGGCCGACCAGCTTTTCGAAATAGCGCGACACGATGCGCGCCATCGTCAATGCACGAATGCCGGCCGACGGTGAAAAGAAATTGAAAGTGCCGCCCATGCCCAAGGCACCGGCCAACGCTGCGGCGGTGAGGAAGCCACCAGACAAACCCAGCAGGCCAACCCCCGCCAGCATGGTGGTGAACAGCAGCGCCGTCGCCAACGCCAGCCGCCAGCGGTGGCGCTTGAATACATCACGCATCCTCTGCGGGCTCATGCGCGCGCTCCCTGCACTGCAACCAGCACGCTGTCCTGCAGATCGATGATCTTGTCGGCCCAGTGCATCGCCGCCTCGCTATGGGTGGCCATCAGCACCGTGCGACCACGCGTATGCGCCGCCAGGGCCTGCAATAGATCCGCTTCGGTCTGCGGATCGAGGAAGGCGGTCGGTTCGTCAAGCAGGAACAGATCCGGCTCCAGCAGCAATAGCCGCGCCAGTCCAATCCGCCGCGCTTCGCCACCGGACAGGCCAAAGCCGCGCTCACCGATCACCGTGTTCAAGCCCAAGGGCAGATGCTGGGCAAAGCGCATCACCTGGGCCACTTCAGCCACCGCCTGCAGGCGCGCAGCGCTTACTGCCGGGTCGGCCATGCGCAGGTTGTCGGCAATCGAGCCATGGAACAGATAGGGACGCTGGCCGGCGTAGCCGATGCGCACGCCGTCGCGGACAACAATGCGGCCTTCGCGCGGCGGCAGCCAGCCGGCCAGGGCTTCCAGCAAGGTGCTCTTGCCGCTGCCACTGGGGCCGATCAGGGCCAGGCGCTGACCGTCGCCGATCTCCAGCGAGAAATCCTTCAACACATCGTGGGTGGCGCCTTGCGGGCGCAGCACGACATTGCACACCGACACCAGCGGCGCGTGCAACTGCGCCGGCTCCGGCGCTACCAGGGACGCAGCGACGGAAGTTGCCGCAGCAGCATCCTGATCGTCAGCCAGCAGGCGCTCGACTTCGGCCGCTGCCGCCAACGCATTGGCACGGTCGTGGTAATGCGCGGCCAGCCGGCGCAGCGGCGCGTAGAACTCCGGCGCCAGCAGCAGGCAGAACATGCCGGTGCCCAGGGTCGGCACCACCGAGTGCAAGGACATCAGGCCCAGATAGCTCAACCCCAGGTACAGGGCCACCATCGCCACGCTGACCGAGGCGAAGAATTCCAGCACCGTGGAGGACAGGAAGGCAATGCGCAGCACCTTCATGGTGCGCTCGCGCACGCCATCAGCGGCGGCGGCAACCCCTTCCAGCTCGGCCTCACCGCGCCCGTACAGGCGCAACAGGCCCAAGCCCTTGATGCGATCGGCAAAGTGGCCGCTCATGCGTGCCAGCTCGCCCAGCTGTGCCCGACCGGCGGCCTCGGCACCCCAGCCCACCAGCATCATGAAGAACGGCACCAGCGGCGCGGTGAAGATGAAGATCAGCGCCACCACCCAGTCGACATAGGCCACGGCGGCGGCAATCAGCAGCGGCACCACCACCACTTCCACCCGCACCGGCTGGAATCCGGCGTAATAGCCCTCGATGGCATCGCCATGCGACAGCAGCAGCTCGCCCAGCTCGCCCGTGCGCTGGCGCCGCAGCCACAGCGGTCCGCGTGCCAGCAGACGCCGGTAGACCTGCTCACGCAGCGCCAGTTTGGCACTGTCGGCGACCTTGCCGGCGGCGGTCTGGGCGACCCCACCGAGCAGGCTGCGCAGCACCAACACGGCCGCCAGTATCCAGAAACCGTGAACTACCTGTACCCAATTCAGCCCTTCCACGACTATGCTCTGGATCAACCAGGCAATGGCGCCAGCCTGCACGATCAGCAGCGCACCTGAAGTACAGACGGCCAAGGCCGCCAAACGCTGCTGTGACCGGGCCCCGGACGCCAGAGCCGCCAGCCACTGCTGCTGTACGCGGCGTTGCTGTTGCACCGCGTTGGAATGTGGAACTTCGCTCAAGACTGACAACTCAGGTGAAGGAGATCTACGTGATTGTAAGCAAGCCGTACCCAGCCTGCCGGCCCTGCACGATCGGCGTTGGACAGCCAGCCCACATTGATCCAGATCAAGGCATTGGCAGGCCTGAACGGGGAGTATCGCTGCCATAGAACCCCTCCCAGCCACTCCATGACGCCCAATTCCCACGAGGTAGCCAGGCCATGATCGACTCAACAGTCGTAGAACTGTCACGTCTACAGTTCGCGCTGACCGCGATGTATCACTTCATTTTCGTCCCGCTCACGCTGGGGCTCTCTTTCATGATCGCGATCATGGAGAGCGTCTATGTGATGACCGGCAAGGATGTCTGGCGCCGGATGACCCTGTTCTGGGGCGTTCTGTTCGGCATCAACTTCGCCATGGGTGTGGGTACCGGCATCGTGATGGAGTTCCAGTTCGGCATGAACTGGTCCTACTACAGCCACTATGTGGGTGACATCTTCGGCGCACCGCTGGCCATTGAGGGCCTGATGGCGTTCTTCCTGGAGGCGACCTTCATCGGTCTGTTCTTCTTCGGCTGGGGCCGCCTGTCCAAGGTGCAGCACTTGACCGTGACCTGGCTGATGGCGCTGGGCACCAACCTGTCGGCGCTGTGGATCCTGATCGCCAACGGCTGGATGCAGTACCCGGTGGGTGCGGTGTTCAACCCGGAAACGATGCGCATGGAAGTGGTGGACTTCGCCGCCGTGCTGCTGAACCCGGTGGCCCAGGCCAAGTTCGTGCATACCGTATCGGCCGGTTATGTGGCCGGCGCGATGTTCGTGATGTCGATCTCGGCCTTCTTCATGCTGCGCGGCAAGCACCGTGACATTGCCCGCCGCTCGTTCGCAGTGGCTTCGGCGTTCGGCCTGCTGGCGTCCATCTCGGTTGCCGTGCTGGGTGATGAGTCCGGCTACGCCACGGCCGAAAACCAGAAGATGAAGCTGGCTGCCATCGAAGGCATGTGGCATACCCATCCGGCTCCGGCACCGTTCACTGCATTCGGCATCCCGAACCAGCAGGAACAGCGCAATGACTTCGAAGTGCAGATCCCGTACGTGATGGGCCTGATCGCCACCCGTTCGCTGGATGAGGAGATCCCGGGCATCCTGGACCTGGTCAAGCAGGCCGAAGGTCGCGTCAAGGGTGGCCAGATCGCCTACGCCGCACTGGAACGCATCCGCGCCGACAAGAACGACGTTGAAGCCCGCGAGGTCTTTGACCGTCATTGGCAGGATCTGGGCCACGGCCTGTTGCTGAAGCGTTACCGCGACGACATCGAGAACGCCACCCCCGAGCAGATTGCACAGGCTGCGCTGGATACGGTGCCGACGGTAAGCCCGCTGTTCTGGACCTTCCGCGTCATGGTCGGCCTCGGCATCTACATGATTGGTTTCTTCGCCCTGGCCTTCTACTACTCCTGCCGCAACAACTTCGAGGACAAGCGCACCTTCCTGCGGGTTGCCCTGTGGTCGCTGCCGGCACCGTGGATCGCCATCGAATGTGGTTGGTTCATCGCCGAGTACGGCCGCCAGCCGTGGGCTGTTGATGGTGTGCTGCCGACGTTCTATGCCGCTTCGGGCCTGGCCGTCTACGAAATCCTGGCAACGCTGGTCGGCTTCACCGCGCTGTACACGGTGCTGCTGGTCATCGAAGTCAAGCTGATGCTCAAGGCCATCCGCAAGGGCCCGGACGACATCCTGCCCTCGCTGCAGCAGTCGGCCGTCGCAAACAACCACGCCAATGCCGCCGGCAACGGCCAGGCATAAGGCAGGAGAACACACATGGAATTCATTCTTCTGGACTACACGACGCTACGCGTGATCTGGTGGCTGCTGCTTGGCGTGCTGCTGATCGGCTTCGCGGTGATGGACGGTTTCGACCTGGGCGTTGGCACCTTGCTGCCGTTCGTGGCCAAGACCGATGAAGAGCGCCGCCTGGTGATCAACACCATCGGCCCGGTATGGGAAGGCAACCAGGTGTGGCTGGTGCTCGGTGGCGGCGCGATCTTCGCCGCCTGGCCGCCGCTGTATGCGGTGAGCTTCTCCGGCTTCTACCTGGCGATGTTCCTGATCCTGTTCGCCCTGATCCTGCGCCCGGTCGGCTTCAAGTACCGCGGCAAGATGCCCAGCCAGCGCTGGCGCAACAACTGGGACAAGGCGCTGTTCATCGGCGGCTTCATCCCGGCGCTGATCATGGGCGTGGCGGTTGGCAACGTACTGCTTGGCGTGCCGTACCACTTCGATGACACCCAGCGCGTGTTCTATACCGGCAACCTGCTCGGCCTGTTGACCCCGTTCGCCCTGCTGGCTGGCCTGGTCAGCGTGGCGATGCTGGTGTCGCACGGTGCGGCCATGCTGGTGCTCAAGACCAACGGCCCGGTCGCTGAGCGTTCGGCAAAGATCGGCAGCATCGCCGCCATCGCCTCGTTCGTACTGTTCGCCCTTGCCGGTGCCTGGGTTGCCTTCGGCCTCCCGGGTTACCAGATCACCTCGCAGGTGGTGACCGACGGTGCCAGCAACCCGCTGTTGAAGACGGCTGAGTTCTCGCAGGCCGGTGGCTGGCTGCACAACTACAGCACCATGCCGGCCACGATCCTGGCGCCGGTGGTGGGCCTGCTGGGTGCACTGGCCAGTGCGGTGTTGTTGCGCAAGCGTCGTGGCGGCCTGGCCTTCATTGCCTCCGGTGCCTCCATTGCCGGCATCATCTTCACCGTTGGCTTTGCGATCTTCCCGTTCCTGCTGCCCTCCTCCACCCAGCCAGGCTCCAGCCTGACGGTGTGGGACGGTTCCTCCAGCCACCTGACCCTGTGGGTGATGCTGCTGGCCACCGTGATCTTCCTGCCGATCATCATCGCCTACACCACCTGGGTGTACCGCGTACTGAAGGGCAAGACCACGCTGGAAGAAATGGGTGAAAACCCGAACGCCTACTGATCCGCAACGACAACACTAAGGAGACAACTCATGTGGTACTTCGCTTGGATTCTGGGTGCTGGCCTCGCTGCGACGGTCGCCATCCTCAACGGCATGTGGTTTGAAGCGCGCGAAGCAAACAAGATCGATGCAAAGCGCTGAAAAACTGCGTGAAGGTATTGCCAAAACGCCGGACTGAGCGTATCTTTCCGGCTCCCTTCGCGGGGTGTAGCTCAGTCTGGTAGAGCGCTACGTTCGGGACGTAGAGGTCGCAGGTTCGAATCCTGTCTCCCCGACCAAAGGGTCGAAACTAGCCTGGAACAACGGCAACGTTGTCCAGGCTTTTTATTCGCCGGTACATGATTACCGGCAGCCAACGCACCACGCCTTGCAGGCAGCGCTGGCTGAACAAAAGAACTTGCAGGGCACGAGGTTCACCGCTATCATAGGCGGCTCCTTCGGGGTGTAGCTCAGTCTGGTAGAGCGCTACGTTCGGGACGTAGAGGTCGCAGGTTCGAATCCTGTCTCCCCGACCAATTTGACAAAAGCCGGCCTCTGGTCGGCTTTTGTTTTTGGTGGGTTTCAAACGACGGCACCCACCGCGTCGGAGTAAGCAATGTCCACGTCCGCCCAGCCCCTTCCCCGGCACCCCCTGCTCAAGGGCCGCCTGCTGGCATTCATCGCCATCGTGCTGGTCTCGGCCAACCTGCGCAGTGCGGTCACCTCGCTGACGCCACTGCTGGACCGGCTTGGCCACATCTTCGATTTCGGCAGCACCATGACCGGTGTGCTCGGCATGATGCCGACCGCCGCCTTCGCCGTGTTTGGCCTGGCCACGCCACGTATCACCCGCGCCATCGGCCTGGAGCGCACTGCGATGCTGACCATGGTGCTGGCCACCATCGGCCTGCTGCTGCGCGCCTTCTCCGGCAACGTCGGCATGCTGTTGCTGGGCTCGGCGATCGCCCTGGCCGGCATGGGCATGGGCAACGTGGTGGTGCCACCGCTGGTGAAACGGTATTTCGCCGACCGCGTGGGCACACTGAGCACGATCTACATCACCGTGCTGCAGGCTGGCACGATGGTGCCGGCACTGCTGGCAGTGCCGGTGGCTGATCAATTCGATTGGCGCATCTCGCTGGGCATGTGGTCACTGCTGTCGCTGGCCGCGTTGCTGCCTTGGATCCTGCTGGCACGCAGCGCCCCACGCGCGGAAGCAACCACCACCAGCACCGAGCACGCCGCTGGTCGCGTCTGGAAGACGCAACTCGGCTGGGGCATGGCACTGATGTTCGGCATGACCTCGCTGGGCACTTACTCGCTATTCACCTGGTTGCCGAAGGTAATGGTGGAAGCCGGTGCCAGTGAATCCTTCGGCGGCGTGATGGTGGCGGTGTATTCGGCCATCGGCCTGCTGCCCTCGCTGCTGGTGCCCGCATTGGCGGTGCGCATGCGCAACCCCTTCCCGATCGCGGTGATGGTGTTCGTATTGAACATGATCGCTTTCGCCGGCCTGCTATGGGCGCCGATGAGCGCACCGCTGCTATGGGCTGTCATCGCTGGCCTTGGCCCATCAACCTTCCCGCTGGGGCTGACCTTGATCAACCTGCGCACCCGCAGCCAGGCCGGCTCGGCAGCGCTGTCCGGCTTCATGCAGGGTGTGGGTTACAGCCTGGCCAGCCTGGGTCCGCTGTTGTTCGGCTGGCTGCATGGCATGAGCGATGGCTGGGCATGGTCGTTTGCCTTCCTCGCCTGCTGTTCCGGCGTACTGCTGACCGGTGCGTGGTTTGCCTGCAAACCGCAGCAGCTGGAAGATCACTGGAAATGAGTTGTTGCTGATACACGAAAGCCGCCGAAGTGATTCGGCGGCTTTTTCGTGCTCGCGCACCAGCACCGGGGCTGACCGGTCGTTGTGGGAGCGGCGTAAGCCGCGAAGCTGACGGTGTTGGAAGCATTGAAACTCTGTACACGCTGAAGCTGCGGAGACTGCGCGGCTTACGCTTACTGCAGAAAACAAAGAGCGATCCCGACCGTTGTAGCCCGGGTAAGCGCAGCGCACCCGGGGAATGCAAGGATCGAAACAACGCGTCAACGAATGCTACGTACCCCGGGTGCGCTGCGCTTACCCGGGTTACGGCAGTGGCTTACTTCAGCGGATGCCTGACCTGGCCTTCACCGCGCACCACGAAGCGCTCTACCGTGAGCGCCTCCAGACCCATCGGGCCGTAGGAATGCAGGCGTGTGGTCGAGATGCCAATCTCCGCGCCTAGGCCCAGCTCGCCGCCATCGGAGAAGCGCGAGGAGGCATTGACCATCACCACCGCCGAACGCAACGCGCGCACGAAGGTTTCGGCATGCGCCGGATTGCCGGTGGCAATGACTTCGGTGTGATCCGAGGTATGGGTCTGGATATGGGCAACGGCGGCAGCCAGGTCCGGCACCACGCGGATGGCGAGGATCAGGTCGAGGTATTCGGCGGCATAGTCGTCTTCGCTTGCCGGGACGATATCGGCAACCAGCGCTTGGGTTGCTGCATCACCCCGCAGCTCGACACCACGTTCGCGCAACGCCACCGCTGCCAATGGCAGGAACTCAGCTGCGATGCCCCCATGCACCAGCAAGGTCTCCAACGAATTGCAGGCCGCCGGACGCGAGGTCTTGCCATCAATCAACAGATCCACTGCCAACTGCAGGTCGGCACTGTCATCGACGAATAGATGGCAGACGCCCTTGTAATGTTTGATCACCGGCACCCGTGCATGCTCGGCGACGAAGCGGATCAGGCCCTCGCCACCGCGCGGAATCGCCAGATCGATGATGTCGTTGAGCTGCAGCAGCTCCAGCATGATTTCGCGGCGCAGGTCTTCGACCAGCGTAAGTGCGGCATCCGGCAAGCCCGCCTCGCGCAATGCGCGCTTGAGGCTGGCGGCAATCGCCGTATTGGAATGGATGGCCTCGGAGCCACCGCGCAGGATCACGCCATTGCCGGCCTTGATGCACAGCGCTGCTGCGTCAGCCGTCACATTCGGCCGCGCCTCGTAGATCATCGCGATCACCCCCAACGGCACCCGCACCTTCTGCACACGGATACCATTGGGGCGGTCGTAGTCGCGGGTCACCTCGCCCACCGGATCCGGCAAGGCGGCCACTTCACGCAGCGCATCGGCCACGCCACGCAGGCGCTCTGGATTCAGAGCTAAACGGTCCAGCATCGCCGAACCCACACCCTTGTCGCGCGCCGCCTGCAGGTCACGCGCATTCGCGGCGAGGATGCTGCCTGCATCGGCTTCCAACGCAGCGGCCATCGACTTCAGCAGCGTGCTGCGGGCTTGGCTGGAAAGCAGGCCCAGTTGCTGTGCGGCATCGCGGCACTGCAATGCAAGGGTGCGGATATCACTCATGTTCTGTCCTGCCGATGATCAAAGGAAAACTCACAGCAACACCAGGTCGTCACGATGGACCACGTTGTCGCCGTAGTTGTAGCCGAGGATGGATTCGATCTCGCTGGTGTGGTGCTGGCTGATGCGGCGGATATCGACGGCGGAATACTGGCTGACGCCACGTGCCACGCGCTGCTGGCCGTGCGGATCGAACAACCGCACTTCCACCATGTCGCCACGGCGGAACTCACCTTCCGCGCCCACCACGCCACCGGGCAACAGCGAGGCGCCCTTGTCGCGCAGCGCACGTGCAGCGCCGGCGTCGATCAGGATCGCGCCCGGTTCAAGCGGTGCGTGCTTCAGCCAATACTTGCGCGCGGCGATACGTGACTGCCCGGCATGCAGGCGCGTGCCATGCAACCTCCCCTGCGCCAGCCCGCGCACGACATCGCCGCTGCGGCCATTGAACAGGAAGGTGTCGATCCCCGCGGCTCCAGCTTTGGCAGCAGCCTGCAGCTTGGTATGCATGCCTCCAGTACCGACCGCACTGCCACTGCCGCCGGCCATGGCAAGGACCTCCGGCGTCAGCTCGGTGACCTCATTGATCGGTTCTGCATCAGGATTGCTGCGCGGATCGGCGGTGTAGAGGCCGTCGATGTCGGTAGCGATGAACAAGGCATCGGCATCGACCAACGCCGCAACGATGGCGGCGAGATTGTCGTTGTCGCCGAGCTTGAGTTCATCCACCGACACGGTGTCGTTCTCGTTGATGACCGGAAGCGCACCGAGCGCCAGCAACTCGTTGAGCGTCGCGCGCGCATTGAGGTAGCGGCGGCGGTTGCGCAGGTCGTCATGGGTGAGCAGCACCTGCGCCACCGGGCGTTCGAAGAAGCGCTGCCACAGCCCGATCAACTGCGCCTGGCCCAGTGCAGCCAAGGCCTGCCTGGCCGCCATGGCCGCGCCGGCTTCGGCGGCCTTGGGTACGATGGCGCGGCCAGCGGCCACTGCGCCGGAAGAGACGATCACCACTTCGCGCCCGGCCAGCACATTGGCCGACACGAACTGCGCCAGTCCAAGCGCGAAGCGCGGGGTCAAGCCACCACCATCGGCCGCCAGCAGGCTGCTGCCGACCTTGAGGACGGCGCGGCGCCACTGCGGCAGCGCTTGTTCGGTGAACGGCGAGAACGATGTCTGGATCATGGGATCAGCGGGTATTCCACTCATGGATGGTCAGCTCGGAGCTGCCGCGGATGGCCAGGGGGTCGCTGGCGACGATGGCTTTGGCGGCGTCGAGGGTGTCGACATTCTTCAGCACGTAGGCGCCGCCGGTGCCGTCGCTGAAGCCGCCTGTCAGGTGCAGCTGGTCTTTCGCAACGAGTGCGTTGAGGAAAGCTATGTGTGGGGCAATCACTGCGTCGTCGAACGACGGCTTGCGCATTGCCATTACCAGGTAGAGCTTCATTGCATTCTCCTTTAGCTGCATATGACACCACGCCGACAGCGAAGATGGCGCGATTGCTTTCGCTTGGAACTTGCTGTGGCTGTGGCTGTGGCTGTGGCTGTGGCTGTGGCTGTGGCTTTGGCTTTGGCTATTGCTATTGCTATTGGATAGGCCCCTCTCCCCCCGGCGGGGGCGGGGGTGGGGTGAGGGGAAGGGGGTAGGCGCGCGCAGTGACAAGCCG
>NZ_JBXFWF010000026.1:0-54410 GCF_056854515.1 Stenotrophomonas sp. STEN063 | reverse complement strand
GCACAGGTGCGGTTGTTGTAGTAGGGGCTTATGCGGCTAAGCTGATGATGCTGAAGTGGCTGGCAGCTGTGCCATCTGATGACGCATCTGCTTCGCGGCTTACGCCGCTCCCACAAACAAAACAGCCGGCACGGGGCCGGCTGTCTCTTCCCGCCCGAATCACCATTCGGGCAATTTTTCCGGCAACAGCGGGCGTATCACCGCACCATCCTCGCTTGCTGCAAGCTTCTCGGCTTCGGCAATCGGGATATCCACGTCGATCAGCCAACCTTCTTCATCAGCCTGCTCACTGCGGATGACCTCCAGCTGGTGCAGGCGTGCGCGCAGGCGGCCGGCACTTGGCGGCAGACGGATCTGGCCGGTGACATGCTGCAGGCCCAGGCGCTTGCCCAATACCGATTGCAGCAGTTCCAGCCCACGGCCATCACGCGCGGAAACCCAAACCCGCTCGCGCCGTGATTCATCCGGCACGCCATCCTGCGCGTCGTGGCGCACTTCAGCACCTTCGATGCGATCGATCTTGTTGAACACCAGCAGCTGCGGAAGGTCACCCGCACCTACGGCCTCCAATACTTCATCGACCTGGGCGATACGTTCCTCGCGCAGCGGATCAGCGGCATCGACCAGATGCAGCAGGAAATCCGCCTCACGCGCTTCGGACAAGGTAGAGCGGAACGCCGCCACCAGGTCATGCGGCAGGTCGCGCACGAAACCGACGGTGTCGGCCAGCATCGCATTGCCACCGGGCAAGGTGATACGCCGCACGGTGGGGTCAAGCGTCGCAAACAGCAGGTCTGCGGCGTAGGCACCAGCGCCGGTCAAGGCATTGAACAAGGTGGACTTGCCGGCATTGGTATAACCAACCAGCGCGATACGCGGCATTTCGCTGCGCACGCGCGCGCGACGCATCTGGGTGCGTTGCACCTCGACCTTCTCCAGCCGCTTCTGCAGCTGCTCCACCCGCTTCTGCAGCAGGCGGCGGTCGGTTTCCAACTGGGTTTCACCCGGGCCACGCAGGCCGATGGAACCACCGCGCTGGCGCTCAAGGTGAGTCCAGCCGCGGACCAGTCGCGTGGCGATATGCCGCAGCTGGGCAAGCTCCACCTGCAACTTGCCTTCATGGCTGTGCGCACGCTGGGCGAAGATGTCCAGGATCAGGCCGGTACGATCAATGACCCGGCGTTCCAGGTAGCGCTCAAGATTGCGCTCCTGCACCGGACTGAGCTGATGGTTGACCAGCACCAGATCGGCGCCAGTGGCATCGGCCGCAGCCTTCACCTCTTCCAGCTTGCCGCTGCCGATCAGCGTGGAGGGGTTCGGCCTGTCCATGCGCGCAGTGATGGTCGCGGCAACACTTGCCCCGGCCGAGCGCGCCAGATCGGTGAATTCCTCCAGTACATCTTCTTCCAGCCGGCCAACATGCGGCTGGATCAACAGCGCATGTTCGCCCTTTTTAGAGCGGTCAAACATGCGCCGCCACCTGCTTATTCGTTGTCGTTGTCAATATCGTCATCAGCTGCCTGACTTCCGTCACCCGATTGCACGTAGCCACCACCCGGCCCCACGCGCACGTTGCGCGCCGGCACCACGGTGGAAATGGCGTGCTTGTAGACCATCTGGCTGACGGTATTGCGCAGGAGCACCACGAACTGGTCGAACGACTCGATCGTGCCCTGCAATTTGATGCCATTTACCAGGTAGACCGAAACCGGCACGCGCTCGCGGCGCAACGCATTCAGAAACGGATCCTGCAAAGACTGCCCCTTGGACATCGTCTACTCCTCGTTATTGTTTTTATGGACCGGACCGATGGCGGCATCCCCTGCCCGTCCGGAACCCTGATGGTACACCGCCGCGCGCTCGCTCAGCCTTGCAGAAAGCGGGAAACCGCGTTCTGCACACCGGACATGTCCCGAACTGGGTCGAACCAGCGGGCATCCAGCTCGCCGCGCAGCCAGGTGAGCTGACGCTTGGCCAGCTGGCGGGTGGCGAACACCCCCTTGTCACGGAACTCGGCGGCCGTGCCCAGCCCGTCCAAATACTGCCAGGCCTGCCGGTAACCGACCGCACGTACCGCCGGCAGATCCAAGGGTGCCGCCACCGCCGCCATCTGTGGCAAGGCCCGCAACGCCCGCACCTCCTCCAGGAAACCACGCTCCAGCATCAGGTCGAAGCGTCGCTCGATGCGCTGATGCAGTACCGCACGGTCGGCCGGAGCCAGCACCAGCTTCAGCACCCGCGCCGGCAGGCGCGCGATGCCAGGCAAGCCTTGCCAATAGCTGATCGGCTTGCCGGTCAGCCGGTACACCTCCAGCGCCCGCTGGATGCGTTGCGGATCGGTGGCATGGATGCGCGCGGCAGCGACCGGATCGAGTCCGGCCAGCTGTGCGTGCAAGGCGGGCCAGCCGCAGACTTCAGCCTCGGCAGCAATAGTTGCGCGCAAGGCCGGATCGGCTTCCGGCATCGGCGACAACCCCTGCAGCAATGCGCGGAAATACAGCCCGGTACCGCCAGCCAGGATCGGCAACTTGCCGCGCGCAACGATGTCACGCACGGCCTCGGTGGCGTCAGCGGAGAACTCGGCCGCCGAATAGGTCTGCCAGGGGTCGCGCAGATCCAGCAGGTGATGGCGGATGCCATCCTGCTCGGCGGCGTCCGGCTTGGCTGCACCAATGTCCAAACCACGGTAGACCAGCGCCGAATCGACGCTGACGATCTCACCGTCATAGGCCTTGGCCAAGGCGATGGCCGCGGCCGTCTTGCCCGAGGCGGTCGGCCCCATCAGGGCGATGGCCAAGGGGCGTTGATCGATGCTCATCAATCCTCGTCCGGCCAGCGCGGCATGGCCGGCTTGGCGGCGCGCGGCGCCGGCACCGCATCGAATGCAGCCAGCACCTTGAGCGCGTCAACCGTCGCGGCCACGTCGTGCACACGCACCATCATCGCTCCCTTCTGCACTGCCAGCAGATGCGCGGCCAGCGAACCGGCCATGCGCTCGGCAGCCACCGTCCGCCCGGTGACATCACCAATGCAGCGCTTGCGCGAGAAGCCCGCCAGCACCGGCGCGCCCAGATCGTTCAAGCGATCCTGTGCGGCCAGCAAGGCAAAGTTCTGCGCGGTGTCCTTGTTGAACCCGTAGCCCGGATCGAGCAGCAGGCGCTTGCGTCCGATACCGGCCATTTCCGCGGAGAAAACACGCTCGGCCAGGAAGCGCTGCACATCACCGGCTATATCAACATAGGCCTGGGCGAGGCCTGCATCGTAGGGGCCGCCGACCGCATGCATCAGCACCACCGCCGCCTTCGACGCAGCCACCACCTCCAGCGCGCCAGGCTGCTGCAATGCCTGCACGTCATTGATCATGTGCGCGCCAGCCGCCAGCGCGGCGCGCATCACTTCCGGCTTGAAGGTATCCACGCTCAGCGGCACGGCGACCTGTGGAAGCAAAGCCTCGATTACCGGCACGACGCGGTCAATCTCCTCCTGCACCGACACCGGGCTTGCACCCGGACGGGTGGATTCACCACCGATGTCGAGCAGATCCGCGCCCTGCTCGACCAGCGCCAGGGCATGCGCGACGGCAGCAGCGGTGTCTGCATGCTGGCCACCATCGGAAAACGAATCCGGGGTGACATTGACGATGCCCATCACCTGCGGCCGATCCAGCCGCAGCGTACGGTCGCCACATTCCAGGGTGGGGAAAACATCAAACATGGGCGCTCCGGTGGACTGCAACAGCGCCTAGTTTAAGCCACCGCAACGGCGCGCCAGCGAAGCCGGCGGCACACTCTCAACCAACAGAAGACAGCGCAATGCCGGCGATCAGTCCTTGTTGCGGGCGCGGATACGGCTGCCAATCAGGCTCAGGATCACGCCCAGCACCACGCCTATGAAGATACCGGCGAGGAAGTTGTTGGTCTTCACCCCGAAACCAACACCGGCCACGGTGGCGATGATCATCTCCGGCACGTTGGCCGAGGGCGCCTTTGGCGGCGGTGTGGAATCATTCATGGGACACAACCAGGGAAAATCAAAGTACCGCTATTCTCGCCCAGCACGACGGCTGGCGCATAAAAAAGGGCCGGAAAACCGGCCCGTTCTGTTTGTATCGATGCTGCTGCCGGCTCAGTGCTGGCCGGCCGGGTCGGTGATCGGCGTCACCGGCTGCGGAGCGTCGCCACCCTTGCCGTCGTCGGCACGGTCGTTGTTGCCGCCCTTGTCCACCCAACCTGCTGGCGGCGACGGCTTGCGACCTTCCATGATCGCCTTGACCTGCTCGGCGTCGATGGTTTCCCAGTCCAGCAGCGCGGCAGTCATCGCTTCGACGATGTCGCGCTTTTCGTCAAGTATCCGGTACGCAACGTTGTACTGCTCGTCGAGGATGCGACGGATTTCCGCGTCCACCTTCTGCTGGGTAGCCTCGGAAATGGTCTTGCTGTGCATGCCATAGCCGCCTTCTTCATCGGCGTAGACCATGATGCCCAGCACATCGGACATGCCGTACTTGGTGACCATGCCCCGGGCCAGCTTGGTAGCGCGCTCGAAGTCGTTGGAGGCACCGGTCGACATCTCGCCGACGAAGATCTCTTCAGCAATGCGGCCGCCGAACAGGATCGCCAGCTCTTCCAGCATGCGCTCCTTGTACTTGCTGATGTGGTCGTGCTCAGGCAGCTGCCAGGTCAGGCCCAGCGCCCAACCGCGCGGCATGATGGTGACCTTGTGCACCGGGTCGGCCTTGGGCAGCGACATGGCGACGACGGCATGGCCAGACTCGTGATAAGCGGTATTACGACGCTCTTCCTCACGCATGACCATGCTGCGGCGCTCAGGACCCATGTAGATCTTGTCCTTGGCGTCCTCGAAGTCCTTCATGTCGACTTCCTGCTTGTTGCGACGAGCCGCAAACAGGGCGCCTTCATTGATCAGGTTGGCCAGATCGGCACCGGAGAAGCCCGGGGTACCGCGCGCCAGCACTTCCGGACGCACGTCGTCTGCGGCCGGCACCTTGCGCAGGTGCACGCGCAGGATCTGCTCGCGGCCCTTGATATCCGGCAGGCCAACCATGACCTGACGGTCAAAACGGCCCGGACGCAACAGCGCCTTGTCCAGCACGTCCGGACGGTTGGTGGCAGCGATCACGATCACGCCTTCGCCACCTTCAAAGCCGTCCATCTCGACCAGCATCTGGTTCAGGGTCTGCTCGCGCTCGTCGTGGCCACCGCCGGTGCCGGAGCCGCGGTGACGGCCAACGGCATCGATTTCGTCGATGAAGATGATGCACGGCGCATGCTTCTTGGCCTGCTCGAACATGTCGCGCACGCGGCTGGCGCCGACGCCGACGAACATCTCGACGAAGTCCGAACCGGAGATCGCGAAGAACGGGACCTTGGCCTCGCCGGCAATGGCGCGGGCCAGCAAGGTCTTGCCGGTACCCGGCGGACCAACCATCAGCACGCCGCGCGGGATCTTGCCGCCCAGCTTGGTGAACCTGGAGGGGTCACGCAGGAACTCGACCAGCTCGCCAACTTCTTCCTTGGCTTCGTCGCAGCCCGCGACGTCGGCAAAGGTGACCTTGATCTGGTCTTCGCCCTGCAGCTTGGCGCGGGATTTACCGAAGGACATCGCGCCCTTGGCACCGCCGCCACCGCCCTGCATCTGGCGCATCATGAAGATCCAGAAGCCGATCAGCAGCAGGATCGGCAGGAACTGCAGCACGATGCCCCAGAAACTCGGGCCAGCCGGTTCCTGACGGGCAACTTCAACGTTCTTGGAATACAGCTGGTCCAGCAGCTTCGGGTCGGCCGGTGCGTACAGCGCACCGTCGGAACCATCAGCGCGCTTGAAGCGCAGGTGGTTGGTGGTCAGCGTGGTCTTGTCGGTGTACTCGACCGACTTGATCCTGCCCGCATCCACTTCCTGCAGGAACTGCGTGTAATTGCGTGCATCGCCAGCGGCGGCTGCCCCACTGCGTGGAGCGAAGCTCTGGAACACCACCATCAGCACGACGGCGACAACCACCCATAAAAGGAGGTTCTTGGTCAGGTCGTTCATCCTCATCGGCTCCGGTGTCCCTCTAGATACTAATTACTGAAAAGTCGTATGGCTGAGCTTACTTTATCTGGGTGCGCTTGCCCTGCCCGAGGGCATAAACCTCAGGTGAACGCTTGCGCGAGGCATCCGGCTTGCGAATGGCGACTTTTTCATAACGACGGCGCAGTTCACGCACGTAGTCGTCAAAGCCGACGCCCTGGAACAACTTGATCAGGAACGCCCCACCCGGCTTGAGATGGTTGTCGGCAAAATCCATCGCCAACTCCGCCAAGTGCATCATCCGCGGCTGGTCAACCGCATCCATACCACTCTTATTGGGGGCCATATCCGACAGCACAAGGTCTACCGGCTGGTCGCCAACCATGGCTTCGAACTGCGATAGGACCGTTTCTTCCCTGAAGTCCCCGTGAAGGAACTCCACGCCAGCCAAGGGCGGCATCTCAAGGATATCCAGCGCCAAGACACGGCCGGTGTCGCCCATCTGCCTGCGCACCTGCTGCGACCAGCCACCCGGCGCGGCCCCCAGATCGACCACCACCATATGCGGCTTCAGCAGGCGGTCACGCTCCAGCAGCTCCTCCAGTTTGTAGGCCGCGCGCGAGCGCATGCCCTCCTTCTGGGCCTTTTTCACAAAGGGATCGGAGAAATGTTCTTTCAGCCAGCGCTGGCTACTTTTGCTACGGGAAGGCATTGGCAATGGGGCTCACAGGGGTGGTCATGATACCCTGAACCCCCTTGATTACCTGTAGTCCTGCATGTCCATCGTCCTGACCTCGGCCCAGAACCGATTCCTGCGCGGCATCGCGCACGACCTGAAAGCACTGCTGCAGATCGGTGGCAAAGGGGTCACCCCGGCCTTTTTGGCCGAACTGGACGAGGTGCTGGAGCGCCATGAACTGGTCAAGGTGAAGGTTGCCGCCGAAGACCGCGAAGCCCGTGACACCCTGATCGGCGAACTGATCCAGGCCAGCGGCGCCGCCCTGGTACAGCGCATCGGCCACGTTGCCGTGCTGTATCGCCCGGCCAAGGAAAAGCGCCAGATCGTGCTGCCGCGCGGCTGATCGCCGAGGAACACCCATGCAGTTCAGCCGCGAGCTCCCCGATTACATCTATTCCCTGCGCTCGGCCGATGGCCGCCATGCGCAGGTGAACGACCGCGCGCTGAGCCGCAGCTTCATCCTTGCACCGAACAGCTTGATTGAAGACTGGCCGGTTGCATCGGTGGCCGAGTTGCGCGCCGAAGATCTGGACGCCGCGCTGGAACTGAATCCGGCGCTGGTGATCCTTGGCACCGGCGACAAGCAGATTTTCCCGCCAGCGGCGATCATGGCCGCCTGCCTGACCCGCGGCATCGGCATCGAGGTGATGAACAACGCCTCGGCCGCACGCACGTACAACGTGCTGGCCGGCGAAAACCGCCGCGTGGTGATGGCCATCATCCTGGAAAGCACCCCGTAGCGCGCAGCCACGCTGCGCCGGGGCATTTTTGTAGGAGCGGCGTAAGCCGCGAAGCTGACGGTTTAGTAGCCCGCAGACATGCCGGCAATCCCAATGACACCTGATCGGCAGTCCGTGCCAGCAGAGCTGGATGCCGCACTGTAGTGCCGAGCCATGCTCGGCAAGGGCCTTACAGGCAATGCATCAGATGGTTCATCAGCTTCGTGACTTACACCGCTCCCACAGTCCGGTGCGTGCTGGCGCATCACTGCAAAAGCCGCTGCCGAGCATGGCTCTGCACTACAGGAAAAGCTGCAACACCTGCCGGATTTCCTGCCACACCTGCAGATATCAAGAACCCGGTGACGCCGGGCTCTGCATGTTGCTCTCTAACGGGCCAGCGGCTCACCTTTCAGCCAGCACACCAGCAGCATCGACACCGCCACGCAAGCATGGAAGCCGGCGAACGCGACCGGACTGGTCGTAGGCGGAAACAACAAAAATCCTGCCGGCAACAGCACTGCCACCAACGCGTATACCACCCAGCCCTGCCAGGTCAGGGGCCAGCTCCAACCCTGCCCATTGCTTGCGGCCTGGAACCAGTACCTCGGCTTCTGCACCTGCCCCCCCCTCTTCAAACATGGATGCCA
Source organism: Stenotrophomonas sp. STEN063 (assembly GCF_056854515.1). Classification (NCBI taxonomy): domain Bacteria; kingdom Pseudomonadati; phylum Pseudomonadota; class Gammaproteobacteria; order Lysobacterales; family Lysobacteraceae; genus Stenotrophomonas; species Stenotrophomonas sp. STEN063. The sequence continues at coordinate 46,272 of NZ_JBXFWF010000026.1, read as the reverse complement.
TCACGGCACCGAAGCAATCCCGGTACCGCCCTCGACTATTGGGCCTGACCCATCTGCTGCAGGTCCCGCCCGATGATCAGGACGGGACCGCAGACATCTAGCGGCTTGGCAGATAGACCAGCGGATCGACCGGCTTGCCGTTGTAACGGATCTCGAAGTGCAGCATGTCGCGTGAGGTGCCGGTACGGCCCATCTCGGCGATCTGGTCGCCGACCTTCACGTTCTGCCCTTCGTTGACCAGACGCTTGCGGTTGTGGCCGTAGGCCGACAGCCACTGGTCGTTGTGCTTGATGATGATCAGCTCGCCATAACCAACCAGGCCAGCGCCGGAGTACACCACCACACCAGGGCCCGCGGCACGTACCGCCTGGCCGCTGCTGCCAGCGATATCCACGCCCTGCTTGGTGGCTTCGCCCGCGACAAAACGGCCCACCAGGGCACCCTCAGCAGGCCAACGCCAGCCGATGCCGCTATTGACTGGCGTGGGTGCAACCACCGTTGGCTGCGTTACCGGACGGGTGGTGGTGGTCGTCGAACCACCAGCAGCCGGTGGCCGGCTGGCCGTCGTCCCGCCCGGATACAGCCGCAGCGCCTGTCCTGGATAGATCGTGTACGGCTCGGACAGGCCATTCCAGGCAGCCAGATCACGCGGGGTGATGTTGTTGATCCGGGCAATGCCGAACAAGGTGTCGCCACGACGCACGATGGCCGTCTGTCCCGGCTTGGGGACGGAGGTGCGCGGCGTGGTCGAGGCGGATGAACCCGAACTGCCGCCCGAGGGCTTCACCACCGTGGCAGTTCCGCACGCCGCCAACGAGACCACCGCCAGAACGGCCAGCGCCCTGCCCAAGCTCTTGCCCACCATCAATGCATTCATGCGAATTTAGCCCTCCAGACCAGCCACGCCACCAGGCCCACCACCAATGCGGTGGCAATCCAGCCCAATGGCTCAATCCAGCGCCGCAACCGCTCAGCCGCCTGTGCGCCGCCGAAGCGGATCACCGCCGCCAACAAATAAACCCGCTTGCCGCGCCCAACCAGCATGCTCAACACATACTGCGGCAACGGCACGCCGACGATACCCGAGGCCCATGTGAAGACCTTCATCGGGATGGGCATGAAGCCACCCAGCACCAGGAAGGTGAATACCGCCCATGGCGACTCCGCCATCTTGGCTTGCAGGGTAGCGATACCGCTTTCAATCGCCGGCAGCATGCCCATCGCCTCGAACAGCGGCTTGATCACCTCGAAGGCGTAGTGGCCCAGCGCATAACCCACCATCGCGCCGGCCATGGAACCAATCAGGCTCAGGGTCGCAAAGCGCCACCCCTTGCGCGGCTGTGCCACGCACATCGGCATCAGCATCACTTCCGGCATCACCGGGAAGATGATGGCCTCGATGAAACTGAGCACGGTCAAATAAGTGGGCGCACGCTCATTGGCAGCCCAAACCATGGCGCGGTCGTATAACGGCCCGAAAATCTTCATTCAGTGAGTAGTCCTGTTCTCAGTCCAGCATGCCCGGCAACAACGGCACGAAGCTCACCGGCGCCAGCTCTTCCTGGACAATGGTGCCATCGGCCTGCCGGGTCAGTTGCAACAGCACCTGTCCGCCCGGCCCGCCAACCGGTGCCACCAGGCGGCCGCCGACGGCCAACTGGTCGATCAAGGCATCCACCAGCGCCGGCGCAGCAGCTGTCACCACGATGGCATCGTACGGGCCGTGCTCTGGCCAGCCGATACGGCCATCGTCGTGCTTGGTGCGGATGTTCATGCCCAGATGCCGGAAGCGCTTGCGCGCCTGCCGCAGCAGGTCGCCGATACGCTCGACAGTGAAAACCTCAAGGCCCAACGCGCCAAGAATGGCGGCCTGGTACCCCGAGCCGGTGCCGACTTCCAGCACCTTTTTCGGCGCGACCGCCAACACCACTTCGGTCATGCGCGCCACGACCCAGGGCTGGGAGATGGTCTGGCCATGGCCGATCGGCAGTGCGGTGTCCTCATAGGCGCGTGAGGCCAGCGCCTCATCAATGAACAGGTGCCGTGGCACCACGCGCACGGCGTTGAGCGTGGCCTCATCGGCAATGCCCACTTCGCGCAGGCGGTCGACCAGACGGTCGCGCACCCGCTGCGAGGTCATGCCGATACCCACGGCCTCCGGCTGCAGGCGCAGGCGCGGCGTCATTCAGGCTTCCCCAGGGTTTCGGTCAGCCCACCGACCCAGCTGGCGACCTTTTCCAGCGCCGAATAGCGGGTCAGGTCGACCTGGATCGGGGTGATCGAAATATGCCCGGTACGCACCGCGTGGAAGTCGGTGCCGGGACCGGCGTCCTGTTCACTGCCAGCCGGGCCGATCCAGTACACGGTATTGCCGCGCGGATCGGTCGCCGGAACACAGGCTTCGGCGCGATGGCGGTTGCCAAGCCGGGTAACCTCGAAGCCTCGGATCTGATCCCAAGGCAGGTCCGGCACGTTGACGTTGAGGATGGTGTCGGCCGGCAATGGATCGGCGATCAGCCGCGACACTATCTCCACCGCCGCGCGTGCGGCAGTAACGAAATTCTTGGCTTCGTGCTTGTGCGTGACCAGCGATACCGCCACCGAGGGCAGGCCGAGGTGGCGCCCTTCCATCGCCGCCGACACCGTGCCCGAATAGATCACATCATCGCCGAGATTGGCGGCATTGTTGATGCCTGACACCACTATGTCCGGCTCGAATTCGAGCATGCCGGTCAGCGCCAGATGCACGCAGTCGGTCGGCGTACCCGCCACCGCGCAGGTGTAATGGTCAATGCGGCGCAGACGCACCGGTTGATCCAGCGTGAGTGAGTTGGATGCACCGGAGCGATCACGGTCCGGTGCCACCACGGTGACTTCGTGTCCGGCGTTGCGAAGCTCCTCGGCCAACATCTTGATGCCGGGGGCGTCCACACCATCGTCATTTGATACAAGTACGCGCATTAAAGGCCTGGGTTACTGGATCAACACGCGACGCTCCCACTCAGCGCCGCAATCGCCGGAACCTCCGGTTAGTACATCACCGTGACGGACCGACCTGAGCGACCATGATACCGGAATGCACCGCGGCACTTTCCACCCACCCGGGGCTTGCCTGCGATCGTGCGCACGTTACGCTGTAGGAATGTCGTACCCAGATGAAGAAGATGACGCTGCCCTGTTCCGCTCGGCCATTGGCGAAGTGACGCCGATGCGCCCGGTGGAAGCACCGGCTACCGGCAAGCCACGGCCCAAGCCGCGCGCACGCATGGCAGAACAGGATGAATCCCAGGCCCTGGGCGAATTTGCGCGCCTGCTGCGTTCCAGCAAGCCGCTGGAAGCCGGCGACAACGCCAGCTACCGGCGCGACAACCTGCCACCTCAGATGTTCCAGCGGCTCAAGCGTGGCCAGTATTCGGTACAGGACGAACTGGACCTGCACGGCGCCACCGCCGCCCAGGCCGAAAACATGCTGCGCCAGTTCCTGCTGGAGGCACGCGCACATGAACACGGCTGCGTGCGCATCATCCACGGCAAAGGCCTGCAGTCGGATGGCGGTGCGCCGGTGCTGAAGAACCTGGTCGACCGCATGCTGCGCCAGCGCAATGATGTGCTGGCGTTCCATTCCGCGCCGCCGACCCAGGGCGGCACCGGTGCGGTTCTGGTATTGCTGGCCAATCGCTGAGCGATCCGCTCGGCCAGTCGATTCGCATGGACGGCGCGGCACCGCAGTCTCTGTAGCCCGGGTAAGCGCAGCGCACCCGGGGCTGTTCGCGACGCATGAGGCATATTGAAGTACCACTGGATCCTGCTTCCCGGGTGCGCTGCGCTTACCCGGGCTACGATCTGAGCAGCGGTACTCAGTCAGCGGCGCTCTCTTCGCTTGACGCTTCGGCTTCAGCTGCCGGAGCGCCCGCAATTTCATTGCGACTGGCGTCGGTCACTTCACCCAGTTCATGCAGCACCGCGGTGGCGTAGCAGCCCGGCGGCAATGCAAACGACACTTCCAGCACGTCATCGGCCAACCACTGGTGCTGCATCAACATGGGCTTGAGGCGCAACGAACGGCGCTCCTGCTTGAGCCCGGCCTGCTCCAGCCCGGTCCGCAGCGCCAAGGCCTGCTCATCACCCAGTGCCTGATCTTCCAATGCCCGTGCGGCATCGGTCGCGCGCAGCTCACCAACGCCCCACAACGGCGCGCTGGGGTGGATATCGAAACGCGCCAGGCGCTCGGCCAGCACCTCGCTCATCGGCTCCGGGCCAAACACCGAACGGCTGCCGTCCAGCATCCACACCTCGCCTTCCAGCGCCGTGTCCCAGTTGCCCTGTTCCACGCGCGCGGCCAGCACGCGGTTGAACAATGCAGAGCGCGCGGCGGACAGCAGCATCGAACGCTGGTCCTTGCGCACCCGGCGGCCAGCAAACATCTGCAGCGCCGCCGGCACATTGCCGCCATCGCGGCCAAAGCGCTGTTCGCCAAACCAGTTTGGCAGGCCGCGTGCAGCGACAATCTGCAGGCGCTCCTCGATGGCCGCCTTGTCACCTTGCACACCACGCAGCACCAGCTTGAAGCGGTTGCCCGTCAATGCGCCACGCTGCAGCTTGCGGTTGTGCCAGGTCGACGCCAGCACATACAGCTCGTCCGACTCCAGCAGCGCCAGATCCGGCGCCACGCGCTTGGGCAGGTGCACGCTGAAGCGCTGCGTGGTCACCGCATGCCGATCTTTCTGCCCGGCATAGCTGACGCCCATTTCCGGCACGCCCGCCCACTGCGCCAACTGTTTGGCAATCGCCACGGTATTGGCGCCACGCTTGCGGATGTCCAGCAGCAGGTGCTCACCCACACCCGTCGCCTCGAACGCAGGGATTTCATCAACCTGGAAATCTTCCGGCACGCTGCGAATCGCCGCGGTCAGTACCGGCTCACCAAAGGCCAGCGGCAGCGCGATCATGCAGCCACCAGCAAGGCCACGGCCTGCGCGGCGATACCTTCTTCGCGGCCGGTGAAGCCCAGTTTCTCACTGGTGGTGGCCTTGATGCTGACCCGATCCAGATCGATCGCCAACAGCTGCGCAACCGTCTCACGCATCGCCAGTGCATGCGGGCCCACCTTGGGCCGCTCGCAGATCACGGTGATGTCGACATTGCCGACCTGCCAGCCACGCTCGCGCAGCAGTTCATTGCAATGACTGACGAAGCGGCTGCTGTCCGCACCTTTCCAGCGATCGTCGGACGGCGGGAAATGCACGCCAATGTCTCCCAGCGCCAGCGCGCCGAGCATTGCGTCACACAGCGCATGCAGGGCGACATCGCCATCACTGTGCGCGAGCACGCCGCGGCTGTGCGGCACGCGCACGCCGGCCAGCATGATGTGGTCGCCCTCACCAAAGGCATGCACGTCATAGCCTTGGCCGATACGGATGGGAGGGAAGGAAACAGAAGAGTTCATGGCAGTACTTCTTGGCAGAGCCGGCGCCAACGCGCCGGCAAGGGATCAGCTGCCGCGCCGCGACAGCTCGAATTCGAAACGGGCCAGATCGGCCGGCGTGGTGACCTTGAAATTGCTTTCCGCGCCCTCGACCAGCAACGGGCGCACGCCTTGGCGCTCCATCGCCATCGCCTCATCGGTGACGTCGACACCTGCTGCAGCGGCATCGAGCAGCGCGCGGGTGAGTTGATGCCGGCGGAACATCTGCGGGGTCAGCGCGCGCCACAGGCGCTCACGCGGCTCCGTGCCGTCAATGCCACCATCATCACCAGCACGCTTGAGCGTGTCGCGCACCGGCGCGGCGAGAATGCCACCGACCGGATCGGCACGCCCCACTTCCAGCAAACGGCTCAGATCGGTCGCCGCCAGATTTGGCCGCGCGGCGTCGTGGACCAGCACGAAGTCATCGGCACGCACGCTCTCCGGCAGCGCCTGCAGGCCTGCCAATACCGACGCCGCGCGGGTCTCTCCTCCCACGCAGGTCAGCACCGGCTTGTCAGCAAACGAAGTCCAACCCGGCCAATCGGCATCGTTCTCGGCAATGGCCACCATCACCCCGGCCACGCCGGGATGGGCAAGCAGGGACTGCAGGGTGTGCGCGAGCAGCGGCTCACCGTCGGCCAACAGGTACTGCTTGGGCACCGGACCACCAAAACGCGCGCCGCGCCCAGCCGCGGGAACCACCGCCCAGGTCTGCACGATCACGGGATGTTCTCCGATGGCGACTGCTGGTTACCCTGCCCGGCCGACGGTTCCGTCGCCGCGGCAGGCGCAGGCACCACGGGCGCAGCCACCGGGGCGTCCTCGACGACCCGGTAGAACTTCTCACCCGGCTTGATCATGCCCAGTTCGCTGCGCGCACGTTCCTCGATGGCAGCCTCGCCATCCTTGAGGTCCTGGACTTCCGCCGCCAGGGAATCATTGCGCTGCTGCAGACCGTCGTTGTCACGCTTCTGGTTGGCCACCTGCGCCTCGAGCATCATCACTTCGCCCGAGTTGCCCTGGCCAAACCAGAAGCGGTACTGCAGCAATCCCAGCAGTACCGCCAGCACCAGCAGCAGCCAGCGCCAATTACGCATGACGATCAGCGCTTGAGCGAGACAAACGCGTCACGGCCGGCATAACGCGCGCCGCTGCCGAGGGCTTCCTCGATACGCAGCAGCTGGTTGTACTTGGCCACGCGATCGCTGCGGCACAGCGAGCCGGTCTTGATCTGGGTGGCAGTGGTGGCCACGGCGATGTCGGCGATGGTGGTGTCTTCGGTTTCGCCCGAGCGGTGCGAGACGATGGCCGCATAACCGGCCTTGTCGGCCATGGCGATGGCTTCCAGGGTCTCGGTCAGGGTGCCGATCTGATTGACCTTGATCAGGATGGCATTGGCGGTGCCCGACTCGATGCCTTCGGCGAAGATCTTCGGGTTGGTGACGAACAGATCGTCGCCGACCAGCTGCACCTTGTTGCCGACGCGCTGGGTCAGCAGCTTCCAACCGGCCCAGTCGTTCTCGGCCAGGCCGTCCTCGATGCTGATGATCGGGTACTGCGCGCTCCAGTCGGCCAGGAAGTCGACGAACTGCTCGGAGGTCAGGCGCTTGTTCTCGCCAACCAGGTTGTACTTGCCGTTCTCGTAGAACTCGCTGGAAGCGACGTCCAGGCCGAGCAGGATGTCTTCGCCGGCGGTGTAACCGGCCTTGCCGATGGCTTCCAGAATGGTGTCCAGCGCCTCGACGTTGCTGCGGAAGTCCGGCGCGAAGCCGCCTTCATCGCCCACCGCCGTGCTCAGGCCGTGGCCCTTCAGCACCGACTTCAGCGCGTGGAAGATTTCGGTGCCGGCGCGCAGCGACTCGCTGAACGAGCTGAAGCCGACCGGCAACACCATGAATTCCTGGAAATCGACGTTGTTATCGGCGTGCGCGCCACCGTTGATGATGTTCATCATCGGCACCGGCAGCGACGGGGTGGCGCCGGTCTTGGCGGCCAGATACTGCCACAGCGCCTGCTTCTTGGAAGCGGCAACCGCGTGGGCGGCGGCCATGGAAACACCGAGCAGGGCATTGGCGCCGAGGCGGCCCTTGTTCTCGGTACCGTCCAGATCGATCAGGCGGCGGTCCAGGCCTTCCTGGTCTTCGGCATTGAAGCCGGCCAGTGCGGTGGCGATCGCACCATTGATGTTGCCCACGGCGTTGCGCACGCCCTTGCCCAGGTAACGGGTCTTGTCGCCATCGCGCAGCTCCACGGCCTCCTTGGTGCCGGTCGAAGCGCCGGACGGGACGGCGGCGCGGCCGAACGAGCCGTCGGCCAGGGTGACTTCGGCTTCCAGCGTGGGGTTGCCACGGCTGTCGAGGATTTCACGGGCGTGGATCTTGGCGATGTTGGTCATGTCTGGGGGCTAGGCTCGTTCAGGAGAGTCTGTTATCGACGGGAAACACAAATACCAGCCGGGAGTTTAAACGAAGCGCAGGCTGGCGCGGCCGTTGCTTTCGCCTGAAAGCGGCGCGGGCCGCTGAAACGCACAAGGCCCGCACTGGGCGGGCCTTGTTTGGGTAGCACCTTGCCCTTCTCCCTGTGGGAGAAGGTGCCCGAAGGGCGGATGAGGGTAAGGAGAGCGAAGCTCGCCTTCATTCACACGCCACGGGTAACGCCCCCTGCCGAGCATGGCTCGGCACTACCTTTTCAGGCGCGGGCTTCCTGCAACAGCTTGCCGCCGGCCTTCTTCTCGCGCGCGGCGCGGATGAAGCCGATGAACAGCGGGTGGCCACCACGCGGGGTGGACAGGAACTCCGGGTGTGCCTGACAGGCCAGGAACCACGGGTGCTGGTCACGCGGCAGCTCGACCACTTCCACCAGCGTGTCATCCATCGACTTGCCGGCAATCACCAGACCCGCGTCTTCCAACTGGGTGCGGTAGCGGTTGTTGAACTCGTAACGGTGGCGGTGACGCTCGGCCACCACGTCCTTGCCGTACAGCTCGCGGGCCAGGGTGCCCGGCTTGAGGCGCTGCTCCTGCAGGCCCAGGCGCATGGTGCCGCCCAGGTCGGACTTCTCGTCGCGCTTCTCGACTTCACCGGTGGCGGTACGCCATTCGGTGATCAGGCCGATCACCGGATTCGGCGACTGGCGGTCGTTCTCGGTGCTGTTGGCGCCTTCCAGGCCAGCCACATGGCGGGCGTAGTCCACCACAGCCGCCTGCATGCCATAGCAGATGCCGAAGTACGGCACCTTGTGCTCGCGGGCATACTGCGAGGTCAGCACCTTGCCCTCGAAACCACGGTCACCGAAGCCGCCCGGCACCAGGATGCCATCGACGCCGTCCAGCGCAGACAGGCCGGATTCCTCCAGTTCCTGCGCTTCCAGCCACTTCAGGTTGACCTTGGTGCGCTGGCGCAGGCCGCCGTGCTTGAGCGCCTCGCCCACCGACTTGTACGCATCCTGATGGTCGACGTACTTGCCGACCACGGCGATGGTGACGTCGTCCAGCGGATGCAGCGCTGCATCCAGCACCGACTCCCACTCGGACAGGTCCGCCGGACCAGCCTTGTCACCGAGCTTGAGCTGGTTGACCACGATCTCGTCCAGACCCTGCGCATGCAGACCCATCGGCACGCGGTACAGGACTTCCACGTCCGGCACGCTGATCACGGCGCGCTCGGAAACGTTGGTGAACAGCGAAATCTTGCGGCGCTCCGAGTCCGGGATTGCATGCTCGGAACGGCACAGCAGCACGTCCGGCTGGATGCCGATCGAGCGCAGTTCCTTGACCGAGTGCTGGGTCGGCTTGGTCTTCAGCTCGCCAGCGGCACCGATGTACGGCACCAGGGTGAGATGCATGAACAGCGCCTTCTCCGGGCCACGCTCGGTGCGCACCTGCCGGATCGCCTCCAGGAACGGCAGCGACTCGATATCGCCAACGGTGCCGCCGATTTCCACCAGCGCCACGTCGAAGCCAGCAGTGGCCTCGTCGATGCAGCGGCGGATTTCGTCGGTGATGTGCGGAATGACCTGCACGGTCGCGCCCAGGTAATCACCACGGCGCTCCTTGCGGATCACGTTCTCGTAGATACGCCCGGTGGTCACCGAGTTCTTGCGGCTCAGGCGGTTATGGACGAAACGCTCGTAATGGCCCAGATCGAGGTCGGTCTCGGCACCGTCGTCGGTGACATAGACCTCGCCATGCTGGAAGGGGCTCATCGTGCCTGGATCGACGTTGATGTACGGATCCAGCTTCATCATGGTGACCTTCAGGCCACGCGCCTCGAGAATCGAGGCCAGGGACGCGGCTGCGATGCCCTTGCCTAGCGAGGACACCACACCACCGGTAACAAAAATAAGGGGGGTCACGGCTCACTGCCTCCCGGAAAGCCCTAGTTTAAAGGTTGTCGCCAAAACACCCAAGCACTGGATGCGGCGGATTAAAAAAAAGACGCCCCGACCTGCGCCGGGGCGTCCTTGAAACTCAGCAAAAGCGCGTCAGCGACGGCGACGGGCTTCCTCTTCCTCTTCTTCACGCGGCACCGGCTGGTCAGCCTTGGCCTTGTCCTGGGCAGCCGCGGCAGCGCGGCGCTTGGCCTTCTGCTCGGCCTCGCTCTGCGCCTTGTCGACCGGGGCAGCCTGCGCGGCCTCGGCAGCCTTGCCCTTGTCAGCGCTCTGCGCCATCACGAAGGGAACGGCGGCAACGGCAGCGACAACAACACCCAGGGCCAGCAATTTTGATGTTTTCATCCAAAACCTCCTCGGCTTGCCCCGCCTGGAATGGCGGGCCTTTTTGGAACCGGATACAGGATACCTCGTCGCAGCTGCCCCGGCCCTGAATGCCCTGCGTGCAAAAATCGCCGCCAGACCGCACACTCCCACGTCGATTTGCGCCCTACCGAGATCCATGAACGCCCGTTACAACGCCGCTGACATCGAAGTCCTCTCTGGCCTGGACCCGGTCAAACGCCGTCCTGGCATGTATACCGACACTGCCCGCCCGAACCATCTGGCGCAGGAAGTGATCGACAACTCGGTCGATGAGGCCCTGGCCGGCCACGCCAAGACCGTGGAAGTCACCCTGTTCAAGGATGGCAGCTGCGAGGTCAGCGATGACGGCCGCGGCATGCCGGTGGACATCCACCCGGAAGAGAAAATCCCGGGCGTCGAACTGATCCTGACCAGGCTGCACGCCGGCGGCAAGTTCAACAACCGCAACTACACCTTCTCCGGCGGCCTGCACGGCGTCGGCGTATCGGTGGTCAACGCCCTGTCCACGCTGGTGGAGATCCATATCCGCCGCGACGGCAGCGAGCACCGCATCACCTTCCGCGATGGCGACCGCGCCAGCCCGCTGGAAGTGGTCGGCAGCGTCGGCAAGAAGAACACCGGTACCCGCGTGCGCTTCTGGGCCGACCCCAAGTACTTCGACACGCCCAAGTTCAATGTGCGCGCGCTGCGCCACCTGCTGCGCGCCAAGGCGGTGCTGTGCCCGGGCCTGACCGTGAAGCTGACCGACGAAGCCACCGGCGAAGTCGACACCTGGTATTACGAAGACGGCCTGCGCGACTACCTGAAGGCCGAGCTGGGCGAGCGTGAAATGCTGCCGGCCGATCTGTTTGCCGGTTCGCTGAAGAAGGAAACCGAGATCGTTGACTGGGCCGTGGCCTGGCTGCCGGAAGGCGAGCTGGTGCAGGAAAGCTACGTCAACCTGATCCCGACCGCCCAGCACGGCACCCACGCCAACGGCCTGCGCACCGGCCTGACCGAGGCGCTGCGCGAGTTCTGCGACTTCCGCAACCTGCTGCCGCGCGGCGTCAAGCTGGCCCCGGAAGATGTCTGGGACCGCGTCTCCTTCGTGCTGTCACTGAAGATGACCGATCCGCAGTTCAGCGGCCAGACCAAGGAACGCCTGTCCTCGCGCCAGGCCGCCGGCTTCGTCGAAGGCGCCGCCCACGACGCCTTCAGCCTGCTGTTGAACCAGAACGTGGAACTGGGCGAAAAGATCGCGCAGATCGCCATTGAGCGTGCCAGCGCGCGCCTGAAGACCGAGAAGCTGGTCACCCGCAAGAAGGTCACCCAGGGCCCGGCCCTGCCCGGCAAGCTGGCCGACTGCATCAGCCAGGACCTGTCGCGCACCGAGCTGTTCCTGGTGGAAGGTGACTCGGCAGGCGGCAGCGCCAAGCAGGCCCGCGACAAGGATTTCCAGGCCATCCTGCCGCTGCGCGGCAAGATCCTGAACACCTGGGAAGTCGCCTCGGGCAGCGTGCTGGCCTCGGAAGAAGTGCATAACCTGGCCATCGCCATCGGCTGCGACCCGGGCAAGGACGACCTGTCCGGCCTGCGTTACGGCAAGATCGTGATCCTGGCCGATGCCGACTCCGACGGCCTGCACATCGCCACCTTGCTGACCGCCCTGTTCCTGCGTCACTTCCCGTCACTGGTGGATGCCGGCCACGTGTTCGTGGCGATGCCGCCGCTGTTCCGTGTCGACGTGGGCAAGCAGGTGTTCTATGCGCTGGACGAGGAAGAGAAGCGCTCGCTGCTGGACAAGATCGAGCGCGAGAAGATCCGCGGCCAGGTCAGCGTCACCCGCTTCAAGGGTCTGGGCGAGATGAACCCCTCGCAGCTGCGCGAATCCACCATCCACCCGGATACGCGCCGCCTGGTGCAGCTGACCGTGGACGACAGCGAGCAGACCTCGGCCCTGATGGACATGCTGCTGGCCAAGAAGCGCGCCCCGGACCGCAAGGGCTGGCTGGAGAGCAAGGGCGACCTGGCCTCGCTGGAAGCCTGATCCAAGCGATCTCGCAGCACCGAAAGCCCGCCCTCACCGGCGGGCTTTTTGTTGGCCGCGCGCCGCCATTTTCTTTTTTGTGGGAGCGGCGTAAGCCGCGAGGCAAGCACATCTTCAGATGGCAAAGATCCCTGACCCGCCAGCAGCACCGGCTTCGCGGCTTACGCCGCTCCTACAAGCAGCCGCGCCCCAACAAAAAACCCGCCATCGCTGGCGGGTTTTTGCTTGCAGGCTGCGAACCGACTGACTCAGTTCCAACCCACCATTTCGAACAGACGCAGGATCAGGTAAGCACAGCCGCCTGCCGCCGGGATCGTCAGGATCCACGCCCACAGGATGCGTTCGATCACGCCCAGGCGCAGCGAACGCGGGTTCTTGGCGAAGCCAACGCCCATGATCGCAGTGGAGATGCTGTGGGTGGTCGAGACCGGCATGCCGAAGTGCGCAGCCAGGGTCAGGATGGTGGCCGAGCTGGTCTCCGCGGCAAAGCCGTGGATCGGGTGCAGCTTGACCATCTTGTGGCCCAGGGTCTTGATGATCTTCCAGCCGCCCGAAGCGGTACCGGCCGCCATCACCACTGCACAGGTCAGCACGATCCACATGGCGATACCGTCGCCAGCGTGGGCATCCGGGTGCATGAAGGCCAGCCACGAGGGCAGGTCGTTCAATGCGCCGGTTGCCTCGGCACCAATCAGGGTCATGGCGATGATGCCCATGGTCTTCTGCGCATCGTTATGGCCGTGGGCAAAACCCATGTACGCCGCCGAGACGATCTGTGCCTTGCCGAAGAAGGCATTGACCCAACGCGGGCGCGCCAGCCGACCGAGCATGCCACCAACGCGGGCCATGCCGGCGATGATCGCCCACAACAGGCACATCACCACCACGCCGAGCAGGAAGCCAGCGATCGGCGAGGTGATCATCGGCACGAACACCTTCCACAACAGGCCCTTGTTCTGCGCCCAGTTGCCGAGGTTCTGCGACCAGATCAGCGCATCCCAGTTGTTATGCGCAGCGGCCAGACCGGCACCGCACAGGCCGCCAATCAGCGCATGCGAGGACGAGGAAGGCAGGCCCTTCCACCAGGTGATCAGGTTCCAGACGATGCCGCCCAGCAGCGCGCACAGGATCACCTGCGGGGTCACATCGACCACGTCGGTGTTGAGCAGGCCATTGGCGATGGTCAACGCGACGGCGGTGCCGGTGAGCGCGCCGATCAGGTTCATGAAAGCGGCCAACATCACCGCCCAACCGGGCGACAGGACCTTGGTTGCCACCACGGTGGCAATTGAATTGGCGGTGTCGTGGAAGCCGTTGATGAACTCGAAGACGAGCGCGGCCAGAATCACCACCAGGACAAGGGTGAGCATAGGGCGTCCCCGTCAGCTGTTCTTGAGCACGATCTGGTAAGCCACCACGCCGGCTTCGCGGCAACGGTCGATGGCCTTTTCCAGAATCTCGAAGAATTCCTTGAGCAGGAACATCTGCAGGTTGTCCAGGCGACCGGAGTAGATGTCGCGGTACAGCTCCAACATCAGGCGGTCAGCTTCGTTTTCCAGCGAACGCAGCTTCTCGTTGAGCGCGGTCATGCGATCCAGGTTCATGTGGCGCAGGTCGTTGACCATTTCCACTACCACGCCTGCGGCCTGCTCCAGCATCGCTGCGCGCGGGGCGAAGTCGATCTGGTCCAGATGCTGCACGGCCAACGAGTAGCGGTCGGCGAACTTCTCGATCTGCTTGGGGATCTTGTACAGCGCCGAACCCAGCGCTTCGATGTCCTCGCGCTCGATCGGGGTCATGAAACTGTCAACCAGCGCCTGACTGATCTTGTCCGAGGCGGCGCGCTCGCGCAGACGGGCGAGCTTGAACGCATCCAGCGCCGGCTGACGATCGGCCTCGCGCATCATGCTGTGCAGTGCCTTGGCACCGTCATAGGCGGCCTGCGCGGCCTCGTCGAGGTAGGTATAGAACTGCTTGCCGGAGCCAAAGATGGTCTGCAACGAAAACATGGGGAGCCTATTCGCCGTCGCGGGAGGGACGGCACCAAGGGCGAATTATGACGGCTAGATGGCATTCAGGGTATTCCTGACGTCTTTTTTACATCTGAAATGTGAACGGCCGGTCGTACCAGAGCCCCGGGGGTTTGCTAATATCGCCAAGCGCCCTCGCGGCGCACCCTATGGACGACGACCCTTATCCCCCGCCACAGCGCCGGATTCCGCCCCTGAGCGGCCGCCGCCACTGCAAGCACCCGCCCTCCCTGTCACCAACCCGGGGAGAGACCCGTGTTTGAATTTTTCATCGTACTGGCCTTGATTCTGCTCAACGGCTTCTTTGCCATGTCCGAAATGTCGGTCATGACCTCGCGCAAGAGCCGCCTCAAGCAGCTGGCCAGCTCGAGCAAGCGTGCCGCCCGCGCCCTGGCCCTGTCCGAGAAGCCCGAGAACTTCCTGTCCACGGTGCAGATCGGCATCACCCTGATCGGCATCCTGACCGGTGTTTACGGCGGTGACGCGATCGGCGGTGCCATTGCCCAGCACCTGCAGGCCCTGTTCCCCGCACTGTCGGCGAACTTCTCGCTGTTTGGCGCCACCCAGCCCTGGTCGGAGTTCATCGGCAAGACCCTGGCCGTTGCGCTGATCACCTACCTGACGCTGATCTTCGGCGAACTGGTGCCCAAACGTGTCGCGTTGACCCGTTCCGAAGACATCGCCGGCATTGTCGCGGTGCCAATGAGCTGGCTGGCCCGCATCGCCGCCCCCGGCGTTTGGCTGCTCTCGCACTCCACCCGGCTGGTGCTGCGCCTGCTCGGCCTGGGCAAGACCGAATCGGCCTCGGTCAGTGAAGAGGAGATCCGCATGCTGGTGGCCGAGAGCCATGAGCAGGGCGTGATCGACAGCCACGAGCGCGACATGATGAACCGCGTCATGCGCCTGGGCGACCGCACCGCCGACAGCCTGATGACCCCACGCAACCGCATCGCCTGGCTGGACACCAACGCCGACCCGGAAAAGAACCTGTCCGCCATGCGTGACCACTCGTTCTCGCGCTACCCGGTGTATCGCGGCAACGACCAGGACATCGCCGGCATCCTCGAGGTCAAGAGCCTGGTGACCCGCCTCAGCGGCGGCAGCCACAGCCTGTTCGAGAACCTGCGCGAGACCCTGTACGTCTCCGAGTCCACCCACGCGATGAAGCTGCTGGAGATCTTCCGCGAGGAACACCAGTCAATGGCACTGGTGGTGGACGAGTACGGCGAGATCCAGGGTCTGGTGACCATCTCCGACCTGATGGGCGCGGTGGTTGGCCGCCTGCAGGCAACCGAGAACACCGACGACGACGCCTTGGTTGTCACCCGCGAAGACGGCTCGTTGCTGGTCGATGGCTCGCTGCCGGTGGACGACCTGCAGGAGCTGATGAACGGCGCCGAGCTGCCGGATGCGGAGGAAGGCGATTACTACACCATCGCCGGCATGTGCATGCATTACTTCGGCCGTATTCCGCACGCGGGCGAATACTTCGACTGGGCCGGCTGGCGCATCGAGATCGTCGACCTCGACGGTGCCCGCATCGACAAGCTGCTGCTGCGCAGGCTGCCGGAAGAAGATGCCGATGACACCACCGGTTGACCCGGACGGCACCACGCCGGACGCCGGCAGGACGGATACCGGCGGCTATCGCAACGAAGGCATCCGCACGCTACTGGCGATGTTCGAACGCGGCGACCCGGATGAACATCTGCCACTGGGCAAGGTTCTGCAAGGCCTGGAACAGAGCGCCTTCGGCGTATTCCTGTTCATCGCCATCCTGCCCGCCTTCATCCCGATCCCGGGCATAGGCGGTGCGGTCAGCAGTCCGCTGGTGTTCCTGATCGGCAGCCAGTTGTTGTTTGGCATGTCGCGGCCGTGGCTGCCGGGCTTCATTGCCAGACGCGGCCCCAAGCGCAGCACCGTGCACAGGTTCCTGAGCAAGATCAGCCGACCGCTGCAACGCCTGGACCGGATGCTGAAACCACGGCTGGCAGTGCTGATCGTGCCATTGCCGGCGCGCATGCTGACCGGCGTGCTGTTGTTGCTGGTCGGCCTGCTGCTGTCGCTACCGATTCCGTTCACCAACTACCTGTTCGGCTTCCAGCTGCTGTTGTTCGCACTGGCACTGATCGAGCGCGATGGCGCGCTGATGCTGTTCAACTGGTTGGCAGCGATTGCTGCCGGTCTGTTCTTCGGCTTCGGCTCCGGCCAGCTGATCAGCGAGAGCATTGCGCTGTTCGAGCGCCTGACCAGTTGACCGTCCACGGCAGGCCGTAGTGCCGAGCCATGCTCGGCAAGAAGCTTTACCAGCAAAAATCACCCCTCCCCAACCCTCCCCTTCGCTGAGCGAAAGGGAGGGAGCAAACGGCTTACGCCGCCGCCACCCGCTGCCAGGCCTGCATCGCCAGATCGAACGAACGCAGCCGCGCTGCTGGATCATAGATATTGGCGGCCAGCATCATTTCATCCGGGCGATGGCGCTCGACAAAGGCCGCCAAGCCTTCAGCCACCTGCGTCGGATCACCGACGATGCTGCAGGCCAAGGCACGCTCGACACCCGCCTTTTCATGCGGCGCCCAGAACGCCTCGATGTCATCCACCGGTGGCGGGATACGCCCCGGCGTACCGCGCCGCAGATTGACGAAGGTCTGCTGCAGGCTGGTGAACAAGCGCTTCGATTCGGCCTCCGATTCGCTGGCCACCACATTCAAGGCCAGGATCGCGTAAGGCGCCTGCAAGTGCTCGGAAGGACGGAAGTCGCGGCGATACAGCGCCAGCGCCTCATCCATGGAATCCGGGGCGAAGTGCGAGGCAAACGCAAACGGCAGGCCCATCGCCGCCGCCAGGCGCGCACTGAACAGACTCGAGCCCAGCAGCCAGACCGGCACCGGGATGCCGCCACCAGGCACCGCCTGTACCGTCTGCCCGGGCTGTACCGGCGCGAAGTAATGCAGCAGCTCGGTAACGTCCTGCGGGAACTGGTCGGCGCTGTCGAAGTAACGGCGCAAGGCGCGCGCGGTGGGTTGGTCGGTGCCGGGCGCCCGGCCCAGCCCCAGATCGATACGATCCGGGTACAGCGAGGCCAAGGTGCCGAACTGTTCGGCCACCTGCAACGGCGAATGATTGGGCAGCATCACCCCACCCGAACCCACGCGGATGCGCGAAGTGCCACCGGCCACATGCCCGATCAGCACCGCGGTCGCGGCGCTGGCGATGCCGGGCATGTTGTGGTGCTCGGCCAGCCAATAACGGTGATAGCCCCAGCGATCGGCGTGCTGGGCCAGCTCCAGCATGTTGGCAAACGCCTGCTGCGGGGTTGAGCCCTCGCAGACAGGGGCCAGGTCAAGGATGGAAAGGGGGATCATTCTGCGGTCTCCGTGGACGATACGAAGGACATGGGGTTCGTCCTCGCATTCTCCATGCAGTCACCACGCATTCCACCGGGACACTGTTTCCCACCCTGTCGGTGCGGGATCAGGCTTGGGCGTCGTCCTGCCGGTCCACCAGCGGCTGCAGCTGCGCATCCAGCGCCACACGTTCATCAAACACGAAACAGCGGCCGTCATAGCCCTCACCACCGACTTCCTCGAAGTAACCGAGGATGCCGCCTTCCAGCTGCAACACGTTGTGCATGCCATCGTTCTGCATCCACAGCGCCGCCTTCTCACAGCGGATGCCGCCGGTGCAGAAGCTGACCACGGTGGCATCGGCCAGCGACTCGCGGTGCGGCTCCAGTGCGGCCGGCAGATCGGTGAACTTGGCGATCGGCAGGGTCAACGCGCCCTGGAAGGTGCCATGCGCAAATTCCTGCCAGTTGCGCGTATCCAGCATCACCACCCGCTTGCCGTCGTCATCGTGACCCTGCCGCAACCAACGCTGCACGGTGGCCGGGGCCACGCTGGGTGCGCGCGGGTAATCCAGCGGCTGGCCGTCTTCGCGGCGGAAGCTGATGATTTCCGACTTGAACTTGGCCTTCAGCCTGGCGAACGGCTGCATCTGGCTGTGGCTGTACTTGATGCGCATGTCAGCGAAGCGCTCATCGGTCTTGAGCTGGCTGTAGAAGCCGTCAATGCCTTCGCTGCTGCCGGCGAGGAACAGGTTGATGCCCTCCGCCGCGATCAGGATGGTGCCGCGCAGCTCCAGCGCCTTTGCGCGTTCATGCAAGGTGGCGGTCAAGGCTTCGGCATCAGCCAGCGGAACGAAAAGATAGGCAGCGGTATTGACGATCATGCGCATAGTTTAAACGACCGGCCCGATGGCCGTTGTGGGAGCGGCGTAAGCCGCGAAGCTGGCAATACCCGAAAGGCCCAAAAGCCAACCCCTCCCCAACCCTCCCCTTGCCTGCGGCAAAGGGAGGGAGCTGAGCTGTAGGAGCGGCGTAAGCCGCGAAGCTGGTAATGCCCGAAAGCCCCCCCCCAACCATCCTCTCCTCCTACGGAGCAAGGGAGGGAGTTGAAAGCCCTCACCCCCGCAGCAGGAAATACGGCAGCAGCACCAAGGCTGAAACAACCACCATGCCCAGCAGCACCGCCAGCACAAACAATGGCCGATTGCGCAACATCGAACCGAACGTCTCCGCACTGCCATCCCGCAGCGCGGCGGCGCGCTCTTCACGCACGCGCTGCCCGCGTTCAGCCTGATAGCTCGCCATCAGGCTTTTCGCGCGCGACAGATCATCGTTCTCGCGCAGCCAGATGCCGCCATTGGAAATACCCCAGGGACTGGGTTCAGTTCGGTACCAGGCGATGCCGTTGCGATCGAGCAGTTCGCCGACCTCGGCGCTTTCGTCGTCGCCGACATTACGTAGATTGAGCAGCAATTTGGCCATGCCGCAATGATACCCGGCAGCGATGCGCTACCCTGCACGCCCCTTTCCAACGGAGCGCGCCATGCGTCGTCTGTTCATACCGCTGCTGCTGTCCCTGCTGGCCGCCGGCTGCACCCCGCCGGGCCCGCCTCCGGGTGGCACCATTGCCAAGTTCGAGCAGATCGACACCCAGCCCGGCACCGGTGCTGAAGCCGTGGCGGGCAGCAAGGTCAGCGTGCATTACACCGGCTGGATCTACGACGAGCGCAAGCCTGACAAGCATGGCGAGAAGTTCGACAGCTCGGTGGATCGCGGCGAATCGTTCAGCTTCAACCTTGGCGAAAAGCAGGTCATCCGCGGCTGGGATGAAGGCGTCGTAGGCATGAAGGTCGGCGGCAAGCGCACCCTGATGATTCCGGCCGAGTACGGCTATGGCAACCGCGGCGTCGGCCCGATTCCGGCCGGCTCCTCATTGGTCTTCGATGTAGAACTGCTTGATGTCAAACCTCGCTGACAAAACCGTTTCCGTGATTGGCGGTGGCCCGGCCGGCCTGTTTGCCGCCGAGCGCCTTCGCGCGGCCGGCGTGGCGGTCAACCTGTATGAAGCCAAGGGCTCGCCCGGGCGCAAGTTCCTGATCGCCGGCAAGGGCGGGCTCAACCTCACCCACTCCGATCCGCGCCCGCTGTTCGACAGCCGTTACCGCGAACGCCAGGCCGAAGTCGCAGCCTGGCTGGACGGCTTCGATGCCGATGCCCTGCGCCGCTGGGCGCAGGGTTTTGGCGTGGAAACCTATGTCGGCAGTTCCGGCCGTGTGTTCCCGGTGGACCGCAAGGCGGCACCGCTGCTGCGCGGCTGGGTGCGCCGATTGAAGGAACAAGGTGTGCGTTTCCACGTGCAGCATCGCTGGCTGGGCTGGAACCCGGACGGCAGCCTGCGCATGGCCACCGCCGATGGCGAGATCGCTGTTCGCGCCGATGCCACGGTATTGGCGCTGGGCGGTGGCAGCTGGCCGGAGCTGGGCTCTGACGGCAGCTGGATGCCGGTGCTGCAGGAACGCGGCGTCGATACCGCGTCGCTGCAGTCGGCCAATTGCGGCTTCGACATCGACTGGACTGCGCACTTCCGCGACCGCCATGCCGGTGCACCGATCAAACCCGTGATCGCGCACTGGACTGACTTGCAGGGACACGCACAGTCGCTGCAAGGCGAATGCGTGATCAGCGAATACGGCATTGAAGGCAGCCTGATCTATGCACTGGCCGCCGATCTGCGCGAAACCCTCAATCGCGATTGTGCGGTGACGTTGGAACTGGACCTGGTACCCGGCCGTGACGAAGCACGCCTGCTCGCCGATCTGGGCCGCTCACGCAAGGGCCGCAGCTTCGGCGAGCACCTGCGTCGCGCCACAGGCGTTGATGCAGCCAAGGCCGGGCTGCTGTTTGAAGTACTGGGCAAGGATGCTGGCAATGACCTGGAAGCCGTCGCGCGCACCCTCAAGCGCCTGCCCTTGCAGCTGCTGCGGCCACGCCCTATGGCCGAAACCATCAGCACAGCTGGCGGTGTAAAGCTGGAAGCGATGGATGACGGGCTGATGCTCATCGCGCAACCAGGCGTGTTCTGCGCTGGCGAAATGCTGGATTGGGAAGCCCCCACCGGCGGCTACCTGTTGACCGCCTGCTACGCCAGCGGCCAACGCGCAGCAGAAGGCGTGATCCGCTGGCTGTAGTGCCGACCCATGGTCGGCAGCGGCTTCGCCGATAGCGTCGCCCCGTAGTGCCGACCCATGGTCGGCAGAGGCTTCATCGATAGCACCGCCCTGTAGTGCCGACCCATGGTCGGCAGAAGCTTCACCGATAGCACCGCCGCTTGTGGGAGCGGCGTAAGCCGCGAAACCAAAGATCAATCCGATTGCAGAAAAAACCGCAGCTTCACTGCTGCGGGCTTTCGCGGCTTACGCCGCTCCCACAAGTCACAAAATGCGGGCCGCTCAACACATCTTGCTTGTACGCAACGCCGCCACTCGCGAAGGCGGGGTAAAGGAATCACTGCGCGCCTCGGCCCAGTACTCACGGAACACGGTGTGCTCGGGCACCTTGTTCAACAATTCGCCTGGTCCCAGATAGCGGTACAGGCTGGCAAGCGAGCGGATCTCCACCGGCGATACCCGACGCAGGATGTGTTCCGGGCCCAGCTCGGACGGATCGTGCAGGCCAGCAGCACCAAGCAGGTCGCGCAGCGCGCGCATCGTGTTCTGGTGGTAATTGAATACGCGCTGGCCCTTGTCGACCGGCTCCAGATGCCGCCAGCGGCTCGGGTCCTGGGTGGCAATGCCGGTCGGGCATTTGTCGTTGTGGCAGCTCAGCGACTGGATGCAGCCCAGCGCGAACATGTAACCACGCCCGGCATTGCACCAATCCGCACCCAAGGCGATGGTGCGGGCGATATCGAACGCCGTGGTCACCTTGCCGGCCGCCCCCAGGCGGATGCGGTCACGCAGGCCAAGCCCGACCAGGGTGTTGTGCACCAGGATCAGCGCCTCGTTCATCGGTACACCTACGTGATCGATGAACTCCGCCGGCGCGGCGCCGGTGCCGCCTTCGGCACCGTCGACCACGATGTAGTCCGGCAGCATTCCGGTTTCCTGCATCGCCTTGGCGATACCAAACCATTCCCACGGATGGCCGATGGCCAACTTGAAACCAACCGGCTTGCCGCCGGACAACCCGCGCAGACGCGCAACGAACTGCAGCAGCTCAATCGGCGTGGAGAATGCCGAATGCTTTGACGGTGATACACAGTCCACGCCCATCGGCACACCACGGGTCGCGGAGATTTCGGCACTGACCTTCGCCGCCGGCAACACACCGCCGTGTCCCGGCTTTGCGCCCTGCGACAGCTTGATCTCGATCATCTTGACCTGATCGGAGCTCGCATTCTCGACAAAGCGCTCTTCGCTGAAGCGACCATTTTCATCACGGCAGCCGAAGTAGCCCGAACCGATTTCCCAGACCAGATCGCCGCCGTTTTCACGGTGATACGGCGAGATCGAGCCTTCGCCGGTGTCGTGGCAGAAGCCGCCCATTTTCGCGCCCTTGTTCAGCGCGCGGATCGCATTGGCCGACAAGGAACCAAAGCTCATCGCCGAGATATTGAACACGCTGGCCGAGTAAGGCTTGGCGCAATCAGGCCCGATCAGCACCCGGAAATCGTGGTGCGCAATGCTGGTCGGCGACAGCGAATGATTGATCCATTCGTAGTCCACGGCATAGGCACTGCGCAGCGTGCCGAACGGCACCACATCCATTTCGTTGCGCGAACGCTGGTAGATCAGCTGGCGTTGCTGGCGCGAGAACGGCACGTCCTCCAGATCGCTCTGCACGAAGTACTGGCGGATTTCCGGGCCGATGGACTCGAAGCCGTAGCGGAAATGCGCCAACACCGGATAGTTGCGACGCAGCACGCTGCGCCGCTGCAACACATCCCAGGTGCCCAGCACCGCCATCAGGCCGAACAGGCCAACGCCCCAGTACCAAGCAGGCCAGTGGGTAGCCAGCGCCAGTGATACTGGCAGCAGGATCAGTGCCAGCACATAAACCAGATAACGATGCATTACCGTCCTCGAACAACACGGATGGCGGATTCTACAACCGGTCGTCCACCACTTGCCTCGGCCAGGCCGATTTCACGTCGTAGACCACCATGTCCGGCACACCCAGGGCACGGATCCGGGCCTCGTCGAAGGCACGGAACTGCTGGTGCGCCACGGCCAGAACCACCGCATCGTAGACACCTTGCTGTGGCGCCTTCACAAGCGCTACACCGCCCATGTCGTGCGCGTTGCGTGGATCGGCCCAAGGGTCGAAAGCGTCCACCTGTGCGCCGGCAGCAGCCAGCATCTGTACCAGATCCAGAGCACGGCTGTTGCGCAGGTCCGGGCAGTCCTCCTTGAAAGTCACCCCAAGCACGAGCACGCGTGCGTTCTGCAACGGCTTGTTCCGGACTTCCAGCAGCCCACGCACGCGGGTGACCACATGCGCCACCACACGGTTGTTGACCTGGCGTGCGGTGTGGATCAGGTCCGGGTGATAACCAACGCTCTCGGACTTGTGCAGCAGGTAATAGGGATCAACACCAATGCAATGCCCGCCAACCATGCCCGGCCGGAACGGCAGGAAGTTCCACTTGGTGCCTGCCGCTTCCAATACATCAAGAGTATCGATACCGAGCTTGTCAAAGATCAGCGCCAGCTCGTTGACCAGGGCGATGTTCACATCACGCTGGATGTTCTCCACCACCTTGGCCGCCTCGGCCACGCGCAACGACGACGCCGGCCAGGTGCCGGCGGTGATGATGCGCCGATACAAGGCATCCACCACGGTCGCCGCTTCGGGCGTGGAGCCGGAGGTGATCTTCTTGATATCCGGCAAACGCCGCTGGCGATCACCCGGATTGATCCGCTCCGGGCTGTAACCGCAATAGAAATCCTGGTTGAAGCGCAGCCCCGAGCCCTGCTCGAGCAAGGGCACGCAAACCTCTTCGGTGGTCCCCGGGTAAACGGTGGACTCGTAGATCACCAGGTCACCGGGTTTGAGCACCGCAGCAATCAACGTGCTGGCACTGCGCAGCGGGCCAAGATCCGGTTGCTCATACGCATCTATCGGCGTTGGCACGGTGACGATGAAAACATTGCGCGCCGCCAGATCGGTCTTGTCGGCGGTGTAACGCGCCAGCACGCCAGCGGCGAGCTCGGTGTCATCCAGTTCCAGCGTATGGTCATGCCCCGCCTGCAACTCGGCAACGCGGGCAGTATCGATGTCATACCCCAGGGTATCGAGCGTTTTGCCGAACTCGACTGCCAATGGCAGGCCAACATAACCCAGCCCGATGATGGCGATCTGCGGCGCTACCGCGGCGGTGATCTCGGCGCTCATGCCATCCCCTGAGGTTGCGAACTGGTGCCCGGAGCCGGAATCGAACCGGCATGGCCTCGCGGCCGGCGGATTTTAAGTCCGATGCGTCTACCAGTTTCGCCATCCGGGCATCGCAATAGCCTGCCTGATTGCGGCCCAATTGTGAATCGCGAATACGCGAATATTGGCGGCAGCGCTGAATCCGCCGCCAATGTGATCTCAACCAATGGCGCGCGAATAGCGCGCAGGCTGCTGCGCGGCCTTCAGATAACGGTCAAAACACATCGCGATCAAGCGCAGCAAGGGCCGGCCCTGCTCGGTGGCGGCAACCACGCCATCGTTGCAACTGGCCAGTCCGTCGTCCTGCAGGTGCTGCAAGGCAATCAGCTCCTCGGCGAAATAGACATCAAAATCGACACCATGCCGCCGCGCCAGCGCGCGGCCATCCACGCTGCCATGGCACATCAACTGCTGGATCAGTTCAGCACGCAGCAGGTCATCGTCGTCCAGCTCCAGCCCGCGCCATACCGGCACACCGCCTTCGGCAATCTTTGCCTCCCAATCCTTGAGGTCGCGTGGGTTCTGGCTGTAGCTGCTATCGATATGGCTGATCGCACTGACACCCAGCCCCAGCAGGTCACTGTCAGCGTGCGTGGTATAGCCCATGAAGTTGCGATGCAGGCTGCCCGCACGCTGCGCACGCGACAGGTCTTCTCCCGGCAATGCGAAATGATCCATGCCGATGTACTGGTATCCGGCGGCCGACAACCGCTCGACCGCGAGCCCAAGCAGCGCCAGCTTCTGCTCCGGATCAGGCAGGTCGCGGTCCTGTATCTGTCGTTGCGCCTTGAACATATGCGGCAGATGCGCGTAGCCGTAGATCGCCAGCCGATCCGGACGCGCGGCTATCACCGTGTCCAGGGTTCGGCCAAACCCGGCCAGCGTCTGCAGCGGCAACCCGTAGATCAGATCCACATTGACCGAACGCATGCCATGGTCGCGGCAGGCCTGGATGATGGCCATCGTCTCATCCACGTCCTGCACGCGATTGATCGCCTGCTGCACCTGCGGGTCGAAGTCCTGGATACCCAGGCTTGCGCGATTGAAGCCCAACTCTGCCAGCACACCGATGTCGTCGACGCTGACCGAACGCGGATCCAGTTCGATCGAGAAGTCGCGCGCGCTGCTGTGGCTGAAATTGAACAGTTTCTCCAGTCCGCCAATCAATCGACGCAGCTGTGCAGGCTCCAGGAAATTGGGTGTGCCACCGCCCAGATGCAGCTGCACGACCTCGCGTTCGCGTGCAAACAGCGGCGCAAGCCAGTCCGCCTCAACCAGCAGCTGATCGACATAGCGTTCGCCCTTGCTGCGGTCGCGGCTGATCACGCGGTTGCAGCCACAGTAGAAACACGGGCTGCTGCAGTACGGCACATGCACATACAGCGACATCGGCCGCCCCACCGCGTTGCTGCGCGCCACCGCCGCACAGAACTGCGCCTGCCCATAACCATCATGGAAATGCGGGGCGGTTGGATAGGACGTATAGCGTGGACCCGGCCGGTCATGCCGGCGCAGCAGGTCCGCGTCGAAGGTCCAGCCCAGGGCATTTGAGGTTGGCAGCGGCATGTTCATGGCGCCAGCTTGCCCCCGCCAAGGCATCACCGCCTTGAGTTAGATCAATTCACCTATTCATGAACGGGCCCAACCCGGCATCCGTTCAGAGTATCGGGAACGAAGGGGCGTGGTATCGACGCCAGATGGAGCCGGCCACCCGCCCGGCCGCCTCATCCGCCAAGACCTGCATCGTCGGGTTGCCCAGCTCTGCCGTGGTCTGTGCAAACAACGCCAGCCAGCGCTCGAACATCGGCCACTCCAGCCCGGGAATCGCCAGGTGCTTGGGCATCGGCGCGCCATTGAAGCGCGAGGTTCCACGCAGCAGGGCCGACCAGAAATCAATCAGCTGCAGCAGATGCGCCTCCCAATCATGCACCCGTGCCTCGAATATCGGCCCAAGCACCGCGTCCTCGCGCACCCGCGCGTAGAAGCGCCGCACCAGTCGATCCACCTCTTCCTCACTGCAAACATCCGGCCCAGCCCGCACAACCCACCTCCTGCCACCTAGTCAGAACCTACTACGCCCGGCCAAGGCCCGCTTGATCAGGATCAACGACGCCCATCCACACACCCCCTAGCCTTGCACACCGGGCTGCCAGCTGCGGCCATACCGCCGAGCCGCCCACCCGATTCTATTCCTTCGCCACGAGGCACCCAGGAATCCACAATGACCGCTTCTGCCGACGCCAGCACCCGCCGCTCACTGCCAATGATCCAACGCCTGGGCGCCGTGGTGTGGCCCAGCTTCTTTACAGCGGCGGTGATGTCGGCGGTCTTTTTTGCTTTCATCGACCCGCTGGAACTGCAGCAGATCAGCTTCCCGCAGCACGTGATCAGCCGTGAAGTTGGCTATTCACTGGGCTTCTTCATGTTCTGGGCGGGCACGTTGTGCGCGTGCGGGGTGACCGCGCTGCTGATGCGCCCTGCAAGCGAGCAGGAGGAGGTCTTCGAATGAACCCGGTGCGCAGCATCGGCGAAGCCAGCGCCGGCACCGCCCGCAAGCGCGACAGATTCCGCCAGTTCACCAGCTTGGCAATGCTGGCTGCGTTCTATGGCCTGCCTTGGCTGCACTGGGGCGGTAAACCCTGGTTGCTGCTCGACATT
Source organism: Stenotrophomonas sp. STEN063 (assembly GCF_056854515.1). Lineage (NCBI taxonomy): Bacteria > Pseudomonadati > Pseudomonadota > Gammaproteobacteria > Lysobacterales > Lysobacteraceae > Stenotrophomonas > Stenotrophomonas sp. STEN063. The sequence continues at coordinate 19,558 of NZ_JBXFWF010000026.1, read as the reverse complement.
GATGCGCGCCAGTTCCAGGTTACCGGTATTTCGATGCAACCGGAGCAGTCATTGCCGCTGCTATGGTTTGCGCTGGCCGCGCTGGCCCTGCTCTGCCTTGCCACGAGCCTTTACGGGCGCCTGTGGTGCACCTATGCCTGCCCGCAGACGGTGTTGACCCGCCTGTTTCGCAGACTGACCCGCCTGACCGATCTCAAAGGCAGGGCGAAGCCATTGGCAACGCCGCTTCGACACGCACTGTGGGCGGCAATCTCGCTGTGGACCGGCATCAGCTTTGTGGGCTACTTCACGCCCATCGGGGAGCTCGCGCGGGGCTTGCTCACACTTACGCTCAGCGGCTGGGAATTATTCTGGATCAGCTTCTACGGCCTGGCGACCTGGGCAAACGTGGTGTACCTGCATGAACAGGTCTGCAGCTATCTCTGCCCCTACAGCCGCATCCAACCGTTGATTGCCGATGCGCGCACGCCCTGCATCCAGTACAACGCGCCACGTGGGGAGCCGCGCGGCGAACGCGGCCAGGAAAACGCCAGCGTATTGCATCGTTCACGCGGCCTGCTCGATGCAAGCACTGCGGCCGACTATGTATTCCGCGCCGCCCACCCAGCCATTGCCGGCGCCATGCCCAAGTTCAGCCCGGCCCACCTCGGAGACTGCACCGATTGCGGCGCCTGCGTTGCCGCCTGCCCGATCGGCCTGGATATTCGCAATGGCCGCTCCAGCAGCTGCATCGAATGCGGCAATTGCATGGATGCATGTGACGATGTGATGGCCGCCAGTCACTACCCGCTGGACCTGATCCATCGCGCCCGTCCAGCCGGCGATGGCGATACCGCCCCATCTGGATTGCGCCTCAAGCCGTTGGCGTTCGCCGGCATCACGTTGCTTTGCTTCGCCCTGGCGGCATTCACCGCTGCAAGTATTTAGCCGGACGCAACCGGTGGGATCGACTGGCACGAGCCTCCAGACGAAAGCCTGGCTTGCCTGTAGGAGCGGCGTCAGCCGCGAAGCTGACGTTGCTTGAACCATGGGCATCCATGCCATCTGATGATCTATCGGTTTCGCGGCTTACGCTGCTCCTACAAAAGCCCTGTGCTGATGAACTGCCTGCTTCGCGGCTGACGCCGCTCCCACAACAGCCTTGTGCGCGGGCGGTGCCGGTACACTCGCACTGCATGCATACCCTTGAAGATCTCACAAGCGGCGCGCTCAACAACGCCCGTACTGTTCGTCTGGTGAATCTGGGCCTGACCGAATTCCCGCAGGCGCTGCTCGCCCTGGCCGATACGCTGGAAGTGCTGGATCTCTCCGGCAATCAACTTACCTCCTTACCCGATGACATGGGGCGACTGCGCAAGCTACGCATCCTGTTCTGCTCCAACAACCCGTTTACGCAATTACCAGTCACTCTCGGCGACTGCGAACAACTGGAGATGATCGGCTTCAAGGCCTGTGCGATCGCGCGCGTTCCCGAACAGAGTCTGCCAGCACGGCTGCGCTGGCTGATTCTGACCGACAACCAGTTGGGTGAACTACCCGCAGCGCTCGGCCAACGTCCGCGACTGCAGAAACTGATGCTTTCCTGCAACCAGCTCGCCAGCCTGCCCGATCTAAGCAATTGCACAGCACTGGAACTGTTGCGGATTGCCAGCAACCATTTCGATGAGACTCCAGCGACATTACTTGCATTGCCAAACCTGGCCTGGCTGGCCTTGGCCGGCAATCCCCTGACGGCGGCTGCCGAACACGTTGCTTTGGCCGATGCGCATCACCACGCCATCCGCTACGAGAATCTGGAGATTGGCGAGCTGCTGGGCGAAGGGGCGAGCGGACACATCCATCGCGCCGCGCTCAAGCACAGCAATCAGGCGATTGCCGTCAAAGTATTCAAGGCAGCGTCCACCAGCGATGGCACGCCGCACTCGGAACTGGCTGCCGGGCTGGCCGCTGCTGGTCATCCCAACCTGCTTGCGCCACTGGCCCTCGTCGAAGGACACCCGCAAGGGCGCTTGGTGGTGGCAATGCCCCTGCTGCCGCCGCAGTACATCAACCTGGCCGGCCCACCCAGCTTTGCCAGCTGCACGCGCGACGTCTACGCCGCAGATACACGATTTACGCCTGCCATCGCCGAACGCCTGCTGGGCTGCATCCGCTCGGCACTCACCCATCTGCATGCGCAGGGCGTGCTGCATGGCGACCTGTATGCCCACAACATCCTGTGGAATCCAGCCACCGGCGACGCCGTACTGAGTGACTTCGGTGCAGCGATGTTGAGCAGCGGCCTGCCACCAGCAGATCGCGCGCGACTGCAGGCTATCGAGTGGCGCGCATTCGCCCATCTTGAAGCTGAGATAGCCGCACGCATCAACAACTGACAGCGGCCCGCCAGCAACCGGAGCGTTCACTCACACGCAGCATGTCAGCGGCGGCTCGCCTGCCGGAAACGGCGACAAACAGCGCACTCCGCCGCCACACTCCTGGACTCTGCTGACCGGAAGCAAATCGCAGAAAACAAAAAAGCCCCGATTTCTCAGGGCTTTTTGCTTGCTACATGGAGGCCTGGGTCGGAATCGAACCGGCGTACGCGGATTTGCAATCCGCTGCATAACCACTCTGCTACCAGGCCAAACTATTGCACCGCCGAAGCATTACACCGCCTCGACATGAAAAGACCCCGCTGCGGGGGCCCTTTCCGATTTGGAGCGGGAAACGAGACTCGAACTCGCGACCTCAACCTTGGCAAGGTTGCGCTCTACCAACTGAGCTATTCCCGCGGTGTGGGCGAATCATACAGACTTCGGCAGGGGCGCGCCAGCGCTTTTTAACAATTCCTTTCACATGGCTTGTCTGGCTGTCGGCGTTGGATCTTGAATCCCTGTAGAGCCGAGCCATGCTCGGCTGGCGCTTTACCGGGAAGGCCCCTAGCCGAGCATGGCTCGGCACTACATTCAGCAGCCTTGGCGGAGCTGACGTACCATCTCGCCTCCCTCGCATCACCTGTCCCAGCCTGTTCCGATGACCCAGCAATCCCACCGCGTGCAAGGCCTGAACAACGATGAAGTGGCTGCTGACTGGCCCCCCATCAATGCGACCGAGCTTGCCTGGCTGTGTAATCGCTACCCGCAGTTGGACGCTGACAGCACCTTGCTATGGCACAGCCCGCGGCCGATGTCGGCCGCCGCGATTGTCCAGGGCCAGCACGGCAGGGTCTTCGTCAAACGCCATCACCGACTGGTCCGCAGCGCCATGTGCCTGCAGGAAGAGCATCAATTCATCACCCACCTCGCAAGTGCCGGGATTCCGGTTACCCAGCTCCTGCATGGCCACGATGGTCAGACCGCCATTGCGCACGGCGATTGGACCTACGAACTGCACGCCGTAGCCGATGGCCAGGACCTTTACCGCGATGCACCTTCGTGGACGCTGCTGACCGAAGTCGAGCGAGCCCGCGCTGCCGGCCGCATGCTGGCCACCCTGCACCGCGCTTCAGCCAGCTATCACGCACCCCAGCGCAGCACCCATCTGCTGGTCGCCCGTGATGAACTGATCCGTAGCGAAGACCCGATCGCCGCACTCAAGGCCGATCTGCACAACCGCCCCGGACTGGCCCGTTACCTCGCACGTATCCCTTGGGAGCAGCAGTTGCGGCGCAGCGTCCTGCCCTGGCATGCCGGACTGCCCGCGCGCCTGCAGACAGAACCGCAGTTGTGGGCGCACAACGACTGGCACGTCTCCAACCTGCTGTGGGGCCACGGCCACAACGCGATGCAGGTCAGCAGCGTGCTCGATTTCGGCCTGGCCTCTCCCACCAGCGCCCTGTTCGACCTGGCCACCGCCATCGAACGCAATGCCGTGGCCTGGCTGGAACTGGGGCGCGGCGCCGAGGCGGTACGTATCGATATCGCATTGGCCCTGCTCGACGGCTACCGCGAGGTATTGCCTTTGTCGGCCGAACGGGTACACCTGCTGGCCGACCTGCTGCCAATGGTGCATTTCGACTTTGCGCTGTCCGAAGTCGAGTATTTCGAAGGCGTCACCGGCTCCACCGCGAATGCCGATGTCGCTTGGCAGCCCTTCATGCTCGGCCACCCTGAATGGTTCGCCAGCCATCACGGCCACGCCTTGTTGCAGGCCCTGCGCGCCGCCGCCTGAAGCAGCCCGACTCGCAAATCATTCGCATTTGTAGTGAAATGGCGCCCTGAAGCGGGGGTGCCTGGATTTGCCAGGCTGAGAGAGTCCCTTGGAACCTGATCCGGTTTGCACCGGCGTAGGGAGCTTTGAGCAGCAGCCGTAGCGCCGTCATTGGCGCTGCGCATGCGCGCCTTCGCTTCGTCTCCCTTGTTGCCTGAAGACGAATCGAATGAACCGCTGCCTGCGCCCCACGTTGCTGTCTCTCGCCTTGAGCACCGCCCTGCCGCTGTACGCCAGCGACACCGGCCTTGACGCTGCTGCCGAACACTCCCCGACCGAACTGGCCACCGTACGCGTGCAGGCCCGCCAGCCGGAGACGGACAACTCCCGCGCCAACAGCTTCGGCAGCGGCGACTGGAAAAGCACGCCGGCATCGATGAACGTGCTGGATCGCGACTTCCTCGACCACCAGCAGGTGCGCTCGCTGTCCGAGCTGGCCAGCAATGACGCCTCGCTCGGCGACGCCTACGCCCCAGTCGGTTACTACCAGAACGTCGCCATCCGCGGCTTCGCGCTGGATACGGCCACTGGCTACCGCTTCAACGGCATGTCGATAGCAGGAGAACAGCGTCTGGCACTGGAGAACCTGCAGTCAGTGGAAGTGCTCAAGGGCGAAGCTGGCTTGGCGGCCGGCGTGATGGCGCCGGGTGGCATCATCAACTACGTCGGCAAACGGCCGGCCGAAGTGCGCACCGTCACCCTCGGCACCGACAACGAAGGCTCGCGCTATGCCGCCATCGACGTCGGCCATTGGCTGACCCCGCGCATCGGCCTGCGCTTCAACGCCGCCTGGGACGACAGCAGTTCCTATATCGAACATGCCGATGGCCGCCGCAATTTCTATTCGCTGGCGACCGACTGGCTGATCGGCGAGCGCGGCAAGCTCGAAGTCGATGCCAACTACCAGACCAGCGCGCAGCGCTCGGCCTCAGGCTACCAGCTGCTGGGCGGACGTGAACTGCCGACCGGCGTGGACCGTGAGCAGTTGCTCGGCTATCAGCCGTGGCAGCAGCCGGTAGGCATTGCCAGCACCAATATCACCGCGCTGCACACCTACGACTTCAACGCCAATTGGCAATCGCGCGTTGCCGTCAGCCACAGCCGCACGGTGATCGATGACAACGTCGCCTTCGCCTATGGCTGCTACTACGCCGCCGAATGTGCCGATGGCAGCGTGCCGGGCAATTACTTCGCCCCCAACGGCGATTACGACATCTATGACTACCGCAGCCCGGACGATACCCGCCGCAACCAGGAGCTGCGCGCCGAGCTGCGCGGCAGCTTCGACACCGGCAGCATCGGCCATCAGCTGACCGTTGGTGCGGACCAATTCCGCCGCACCGTGGACAAGCGCCGCAACGTCAACGAATACGTCGGCACGGTCAATATCCACGACAAGCAGCTGCCCATGTTCGAACCCTCGCCGCTGATACCCGGCGCGTCCGCACGTCGCCTGGACAGCCGCCAGACCGCTGTCTTCGCATTGGACCGCATCCAGCTCAATGAAGACTGGCAGTGGCTGGCCGGCGGCCGCTACGTGCGCCTGGACGAACGCGCCTACGACAAGCGCGGCAACCCGCAACGTCGCAGTCGCCTGTCGCGCTTCCTGCCGCAGACTGCGGTGATGTGGAAGGCCAGCGACAGCACCAATGCCTACGCCAGCTATGTCGAAGGCATCTCGCTGGGCCAGGAAGCACCGTTCTGGACCGCCAATGCCGACACCTTCCTGCCGGCAGTGCAGTCGCGCCAGCTCGAAGTCGGCGTGAAGTATTCCAGCAGCGAGCAGCTGACGCTGGGCGCGGCACTGTTCCGCACCACCCAGCCGTACCAGTACGCAAAGCCCGACAACAGCGACGTCGGCTACACCTTCGTCGAGGAGGGCAAGCAGGCCCACGTCGGCCTTGAACTGACCGCCAACGGCCAGCTCACCGATGCACTGCAGATCGTCGCCAGCGCCAGCGTATTGCAGGCACGTGCACGCGATACCGGCACGCCAAGCTACGAAGGCCACCAGCTGGTCAACGTTCCCAAGCTGCGCACCAGCGTGCACCTGAGCTATGCGCTGCCCTTCGTAGAAGGGCTGGACCTGACCGGCGGCTGGCGCTACGCATCGGCCAATACCGCGCGCGCTGATGGCGCAGTACGCGCACCGAGCTACAACCTGTTCGATGCCGGGCTGCGCTTCCAACACCAGCTGCAGGGCCACGCAGTCAGCTGGAACCTGTCGGTGGACAATCTCTTCAACCGCTTCTACTGGCGCGACACCGGCAGCAGCATGGGTGACTACTACCTGTTCCCGGGCGCACCGCGACAGGCACGCCTATCGGTGAGCGTCGCGCTGTGAGCAGCGCCGCGCTCGAATGGTCGGCCGCGCTATGCAGCATCCTCGGCGTCTGGCTGATGGCGCAACGGCGGATGGTCGCCTGGCCAGTCGGCCTGTTGTCGGTCGCGCTGTATGCACTGGTATTCGCCGAAGCCAAGTTGTATTCGGACACCCTGCTGCAGCTCGCCTTCGCCGTTTTCCTGGTCTACGGCTGGATCAACTGGCGTCACCATGCCGCCGACGAAGGCAGCGTGCGCATCGTGCCCCTGTCACGCAGCAAGATGCTGCGCGACCTGGGCATCGGCCTGCTTGGCGGCATCGCGCTTGGCGCCGGCATGCACAGCTTCACCGATGCCTCGCTGCCTTGGCTGGACGCGATACTCACCGGATTGAGCCTGGTCGCACAGTGGTGGCAGGCACGCCGCCATACCGCCACCTGGTGGCTGTGGATCGTGGTCGACGTGGTGTACGTGGGCGCGTATCTGTTCAAGTCGCTGCATGTGACCGCGGCGTTGTACGTGTTCTTCCTCGGTCTTGCCGTGGTCGGGCTGCGTGCATGGAGTGCAGCGGCCCATACCCCCACTGCGGAACCTGCAGCGCACGGCGCGCGCTGAGCAGCGTCACGCACTGTCAGCAGCTGCCGATGTCGGCAGCTGCTGGCTGAAGGTAAATCGCGGACAACAAAAAAGCCCCATCAGGGGCTTTTCTTTACCTGCAGATATCACATGGAATCTGCTGGTTATTATCTGGAGCGGGAAACGAGACTCGAACTCGCGACCTCAACCTTGGCAAGGTTGCGCTCTACCAACTGAGCTATTCCCGCGGATTGAATGCAGCACCTGAAACAGAGCACCAACATTCGAGATGTATCGCAAGACTGGAGCGGGAAACGAGACTCGAACTCGCGACCTCAACCTTGGCAAGGTTGCGCTCTACCAACTGAGCTATTCCCGCAGGCTTGCTACATCTATTTACTCACCGAACCACGAACGAACATGACTCGGTGCTTGAAACTGGAGCGGGAAACGAGACTCGAACTCGCGACCTCAACCTTGGCAAGGTTGCGCTCTACCAACTGAGCTATTCCCGCTTGGGAGGCGAAATTCTACATGCATTGGGCGCAGTGTCAACAGCCTGTTCACTTTTTAACTGCACCATTCCTTGCGGCTTTTTCGTCTTCACGCAGGCTCGGCCAGGCAGCTCGCAGGTACTGCAGTGCAGACACCAGAGTCAGCAAAGCGGCGATGGCCAACATCCAGTCACCAATGTGGAAAACCGGCTCGCCCATCCAGATGGTTTTGTACGAGGTATTGGGCGACACCGAGTACAGCAGGCACAGCAGCGCCACCATCTGCGCGGTGGTCTTGACCTTGCCGATCATCGCCACCCGCACCTTGGCGCGCTGGCCGATCTCGGCCATCCACTCGCGCAACGCCGACACCGCGATTTCACGGCCGACGATCACCGCCGCCCAGAACGCCATCCACGGCGTCGGGTGCCCCTGCACGATCAGGAACAAAGCCACCGCCACCATCAACTTGTCCGCCACCGGGTCCAGGAACGCGCCGAACGCCGAATGCTGCTCGTACTTGCGCGCCACCCAGCCGTCCAGCCAATCGGTGATCGCCGCCAGGCCGAAGATCGCCGCCGAGGCGAAATTGGTCCAGGCATAAGGCAGGTAGAAAACCAGCACCAGCACCGGGATCATCAGGATCCGCAGCAGCGTCAGCCAGGTGGGGATGGTCAATTTCATTACAACATTACTCCGCCGCCGGATCGGGTACCGACAGACCATGAAGGTTAGCGTAGATACGCGCAGCGAGGGCGGCATTGATGCCTTCCACGCGGGCGATTTCAGCCTCGCCCGCCGCCTTCAAGCCGGTGATGCCGCCAAAATGCTTGAGCAGGCTGGCGCGCCGACGCGGGCCGATACCGGGAATATCCTCGAGTTTGCTGGTCATGCGCGCCTTCTGGCGACGCCCGCGGTGGCCGGTAATGGCAAAGCGATGGGCTTCGTCACGCACCTGCTGGATGAACTGCAGGGCCGGTGACGCCGCGCCGGGGCGCAACTCGCGGCCATCGGGCAGCACCAGTGCTTCATGGCCGGCACGGCGCTCCACGCCCTTGGCCACGCCCACCAGCATCACCCCTTCCACGCCCAGGTCAGCCAGCGCTGCCTGTGCCTGCGCCAACTGTCCGGCACCGCCGTCGATCAGCAACACGTCCGGCAGCACCCCGCCCTCTTCCACCGCGCGGCGGAACCGCCGGTCGATGGCCTGGCGCATGGCGGCGTAATCGTCGCCCGGCTCGATGCCGCTGATGTTGTAGCGCCGGTACTGCGCGCGCACCGGGCCGGCCGCATCAAACACCACGCAGGAGGCCACTGTGGCCTCACCCATGGTGTGACTGATATCGAAGCACTCCACGCGCTTGACCGGCTCGGCCAGGCCCAGCATCTCGCGCACGGCCTCACTGCGCGCCTGCTGTGCGCCCGCACTGTCCATCTCGGCGACCAGTGTGATCTGCGCGTTGCGACTTGCCAGTTCCACGTAGCCGGCGCGTTCGCCGCGCACGTTCCACTTCAAGGCGACCTTGCGCTCGGCCGATGCGCTCAACGCGGCCTCGATCATCTCCGCATCCGGAATCTGCCGATCCAGCAGCACTTCGGCGGGCGGCTCATGTTCGACGTAATACTGCGAGACAAACGCCGCCAACACTTCTTCGGCACTGTCTTCGCCATTGGTGCGCGGGAAGAACGCGCGCGTGCCCAGATTGCGGCCATCGCGGAAGGCCAGCAGCATCACGCAGGCGCTGGCACCCTGGGTTGCACAGGCCAGCACGTCCAGATCAGCTGCGCGCCCATCCACGTACTGGCGGTTCTGCATGCTGCGCAACGAAGCCACCAGATCACGCAAACGCGCGGCGCGCTCGAACTCCAGCGTGTCGCTGGCCTGCTGCATCGCCTGCATCAGTTCTTCGGCGAGCTGATCGCTCTTGCCTTCCAGGAACATCGCCGCGCGCCGCACCGATTCGTCGTACTCGGCCTGTGGCACCAGCTCCACGCAGGGCGCGCTGCAACGACCAATCTGGTACTGCAGGCACGGCCGCGAGCGATTGCGGAACACGCTGTCCTCGCAGCTGCGCAGCTTGAACAGCTTGTGCATCAGGTTAAGCGTTTCGCGCACCGCGCCCACGCCCGGATACGGCCCGTAATAGCGGCCCGGCACCGCACGCGGGCCACGATGCAGGGCGATCCGCGGCCACTGCTCGCGGGTCAGCAGCACCTGCGGATAGGTTTTGTCATCACGCAGCGAGACGTTGTAACGCGGGTTCAGCGACTTGATCAGCTGGTTTTCCAGCAGCAGCGCTTCTGACTCGGTGCGGGTCACGGTGACATCCATCCGTGCCACCTGCGACAGCATCATCATGATGCGCCGGCTCTTGGGCGAGCCGTTGAAGTAGCTGCCTACGCGCTTGCGCAGCGCGCCGGCCTTGCCCACGTACAGCAAGGTGTCATCGGCAGCGTACATCCGGTACACACCTGGTGCGGTACTCAGTGCCGCAGCGAAGGCCTTGCCATCGAATTCATTGGCAACTACGTCGGTCATCCTTCAATCGGCACTTCACTCAGTTCGCCGCTGAGTGGATCAAAACGCAACACGGCGTGCGCGTCGGCCTCGGCAATCCAGATGGCACCGGCAGCCACCGCCAACGCGGCAGGGCCATGCAGGCGACGCGGTAGATTGACGGTCGAAAGGTCACCACCGCCCAGCCGCAAGGTACGCAGCGAGCCATTGCCTGCATCGGCAATCCACAGCAGCGGCGAATCCGGCCCCATCGCCAGCGCCAACGGGTACTGCAGCCGTGCGCGCAGGCGCGGGCCATCGACATTGCCCGACTCCCATGGCCCCTGCCCGACCAGCGTCTGCACCAGATCCCCCCGCAACTGCACCGAACGGATTGCTGAACCCAGCGCGTCGCAGACATACAGCGTCTGCTGGACCGCAACCAGGCTGCTGGGCTGCGCAAATGCCGCCAGGTGACCACTGCCGTCGCGCACTTCCATCACACCGGCACCCGCCCGCCAGCGCAGCTCGCGCGTGCCCAGGTCATAGCTCCAGATGTGGTTGTCACCGGCCATCGCGATGTGGACCTGGTTGTCCGCCACCGCAACTGCCGCAGGGTGATTGAGCGGGCTATCCCAGGGCTGGGCCAGCACGCCGGCGCGAGGATCACCGGCACGGCCATTGCCACACAAGGTCCCCACCTGTCCGCTGATCAGGTTGATGCTGCGCAGGGCGTGGTTGCCGGTGTCGGCCACGTACAGGATCTCGCGCACCAAGGCCAAGCCCTGCGGGCGATTGAACGCCGCCTCGCCGGTACCGCCATTGATCAGGTCGGCGCTGCCCAGGCCGAACTGACGCAGAACGCGGCCGTCATGATTGCATTCGAGAATTCGATGGTGGCCGGTGTCGGCCACATACAGGCGATCTGCCGTTGCAACCAGTCCGCCCGGGAACAACAGCGGCAGACGTGGCTCGGCGTTGATCTCACGGATGCCGTAGGCATCGTCGTCCAGCGGACGCATCATGCCTTCGCCCAGGCTGTTCAAGGCCCGTTCCAGATCACCAGTCGCGCCCACCAGCCGCTCCTGCTCCTGCCCGTAAGCATCGAGCAGCAGCAGGGTTGGCCAGGACTGCACCTCAAACCGGCGCCAGGCATCCCACTGCGCGTCCAGCACGATGGGCGCACTGATACCCTGCCGGCGCAGCAGCTTCAAGGCTTGCTGCGGTTCGCGTTCGAACTCGAAGCGCGGCACCTGTACCACCAGCAACTGCACCCGACCGGGGTTGCGCGCCTGCCAGCGCATGACCTCGGCCAGCCGCTGCATGCACCACACCGAGGCGCCGTTGACGAAGGCCAGTACCAGCGGGCGACCGCGCATGTCCTGCAAGGTCGCCGGCGCTGCATTCAGCCAGATGCCGGAGGTGGGCAGTTCCGTTACGCGGTTTTCGTTCATGCCGGGATTATGCCGGAGTCGTCGCGCCGCGACAGGCGGCGCACTGTGGCCTGGGCCGCAGTATCGAGCAGCGCCCAGCTGTGCTCGAAATCTCCCACATCACCGTAATAGGGGTCCGGCACCACATCGGCCCCGTCAATGCCTGCCCACGGCAGCCACAACACCGCACGCGCCTCGAACCCGGCCGGCGCCAGCTCCCGGGCCTCACGCAGATTGTCGGCATCCGCGCACAGGATCAGGTCGTATTCCTCGAAATCCTCGGCCAGCAGCTGGCGGGCCCGCTGGGCGGCTATGTCCGCCCCATGCTGGCGGGCACAGGCAACGGCACGCGGATCGGGGCTGCGCCCGGCATGCCAATGGCCCGAGGTTCCAGCCGAATCGACCTGCACCCAACTGCCCAGCCCCGCCTCGGCAATCCGCGCGCGCAAAGCCCCTTCACCCATCGGCGAGCGGCAGATATTGCCCAGGCAGACCACCAGCAGCTTCATTGCCCCGCCCTCATCTGCGCCTCGGCGCGATGCAGGTCTTCCGCGGTGTCGATACCCGGCGGGAATGGCGCGGGTGACAAGCCCACCGCGATACGGAAGCCAGCCTCCAGCACCCGTAGCTGCTCCAGCGATTCGATCTGCTCCAGATTACCCGGCGGCATGCCGGCGAACTGCTGCAGGAAACCGGCCCGGTAGCCATAGATGCCGATATGCCGCAACCACTGGCCGGCCGGCAGCACATCACGACTGACGGCGAAGCCATCGCGGTGCCACGGAATCGGCGCGCGGCTGAAGTACAGGGCATCGCCCTGCGCAGTCCGCACCAGCTTGACCACGTTGGGATCAAACAAGGTCTGGGCATCCTCCACCTGCGTTGCCAGCGTCGCCATCGGCGCGCCGCTGTCGGCAAGAATTGTCGCCACTGCCTGGATGCCTGCCGCTGGGGCGAAGGGCTCATCACCCTGCAGGTTCACCACGATCACATCGTCGGCCCAACCAGCCTGGCGCGCACATTCGGCAAGACGGTCGGTACCGGAGGCATGCGCGGGGTCGGTCATCGCCACATGGATGCCGGTCAATCCCGCCACCGCTTCCGCAATCCGCGCGTCATCGGTGGCCACCCACACCTCGCGGGCGCCCGCGTCCAACGCGCGACGCGCCACGTGCAGCACCATTGGCTCCCCGGCAATCAGCGCCAACGGCTTGCCCGGCAAGCGGGTGGAGGCATAGCGGGCCGGAATGGCCACCACGAATTCGGGAACCCTGCTCATCTCAACTCCTTCCAACACGTACGACAACAGCATGCATCAACCGCGGGACAGCTTACCCAGACGGTCGAGCAGGGCCACCCAGAATGCTGCCGGCAACTCAGCCTGCAGCGGCACAGCGTAGTGCCACGCGGTAGCGAAACCCTGGCATTTGACCGCGTCTTTTTCGGTCATCAATACCGGCAACTCGCTGCCGAAGGACAGGTCTTGCGGCGTGTAACGATGATGATCGGCAAAGGCATGCGGCACCACACCGATATCGCGGCTGCGTAGCATCTGGAAAAACCGTTGCGGATTGGCGATGCCTGCCACCGCGTGCACGCGCAGGCCGGCAAATGTCTTCAAGGGTTTGTCGCGACCGCCCTTCAGTGGCCGCGCCGATTCAATGGACAGACGCATCGCCCACTCACCGAAACCGGAGTCACCTGCCTGAGTGGGCGCATCACTGGTCTGCCCAAGGTTGACCACGCGGAAGTCACACTGCGCGGCGCGCGAGGCCGGCTCGCGCAGCGGCCCGGCCGGCAGCAACCGTCCGTTGCCATAGCGGCGCACTGCATCCACCACTTCGATTTCGATATCCCGCGCCAAGCGGTAGTGCTGCAGACCGTCATCGCAGACCACCACATCGCAACCGGCATCCAGCAGCGCCTTGGCCGCGGCGACCCGGTCCTTGTCTACCCGTACCGGCACGCCGGTCTTCCAGGCGATCAGCACCGGCTCATCCCCGCCCAGGCCCACGTCCATATCGGCGGTGACCCAGCGCGCAGTATCAGCCTCGTCGCGGCCATAACCGCGGCTGGCGACACCGGGTTTCCAGCCCGCTTCACGCAGACGGTTGACCAGTTCAATCGTCAACGGTGTCTTGCCGGTACCACCGGCAGTGATATTGCCGACCACGATCACCGGCAAAGGTACCTGCCGGGCATGCAGCCAGCCACGGCGGTAGAGGCTGCGGCGCAGGCCGGTTATCGCGCCATACAGCGGCGCCACCAGTCGTGCCGCCAGCGGCACCGGTGCATCGCCATACCAGTAGGCCGGCGTTTGCGGTCCTTGCTTGGCCATCATTCCTGCCTATCGCGGAACTGCATGCTGTGCAGATGTTCGTACACACCGCCCAAGGCAAGCAGCTCGGCATGGGTGCCACGCTCGACGATGCGCCCCTGGTCCATCACCAGCACCTGGTCCGCGTGCTCGATGGTGGACAGACGATGGGCAATAACCAGTGTGGTACGGTCGGGCATCAGCTTCTGCAGCGCATCCTGCACCAGCCGCTCGGACTCGTTGTCCAGCGCAGCGGTTGCCTCATCGAGGATGAGGATCGGTGCGTCCTTCAGCATTGCGCGGGCAATGGCCAGACGCTGGCGCTGCCCGCCGGACAGGCGACCGCCCTTGGCACCGACCGGCGCATCCACGCCCTGTGGCAACTGCTCGACGAATTCGCTGGCATTGGCACCGTCGATTGCCTGTTGCAACTGTTCGGCGCTGCGCTCCTGCAACTCACCGTAGGCCACGTTCTGGGCGATGCTGCCATTGAACAAGGTGACCTGCTGGCCGACCAGGGCGATCTGCCGGCGAAGATCGGCCAGTTTGTAGTCCCGCAACGGGTGACCATCGAGCAGGATTTCGCCGGCCTCGATCTCATAGAAACGCGGAATCAGCTTGATCAAGGTCGATTTGCCACTGCCCGAGCGACCAACGATGGCGGTTACCGTGCCCGGCTTGGCAATGAAGCTGATGTCTTCCAGCGCCGGCTTGGCCTGCCCCGCATAGCGGGCGGTGACGTGGCGGAATTCCAGCAGGCCATTGGCGCGCTGCAGCGGCAGGTTGCCCGCGTCCACTTCGTCCTTGGAATCAAGTACGTGGAACAGGCGCTGTGCGGACGCGATGCCTCGCTGTGTCATGTTCTGTACGTTGGTCAGCTGCTTCAGCGCCGGAATGATCGCCAGCATCGCCATCAGCAGACCAACGAAGTCGCCCACCGTCAAACGCCCGGCAGCGGCCTCATGCCCTGCGATGAGCAACAGCGCGGCCAAGCCGACCGCACCGATCAACTGCACCATGCTGGAAGAAATGCTGCGCGTCGCTTCGACCTTCATCGCCAGCCGCAGGTTGGTGTTGGCCAACCCGGTATAGCGGTCCAGCTCAGCCGGCTGCGCACCGTAGATCTTCACTTCCTGCTGGCTGGACAAGGCCTGATCGGCAGCCTGCAGAAGATCCGCGCCACTTTCCTGGATGCGATGACTGATGCGCCGGTAGCGCTTGGCGACGATGTTCATCACCCAGGCCAATGGCGGTGCCAGCACGAAGATCGCAAGGGTTACCTGCCAGCTGTAGTACAGCATCACCGCCAACGAACCCAATGCCTGCAGCGATTGCTGCAGCACGACCTTCATCGCATCGATCGCAGCCTGCGCCACCTGATCGCTGTCCGAGCCCAACCGTACCAACATCGATGGCACCGGCTCGGAATCGAAACGCTGTCCAGGCAGCCGCAGGTACTTGCCCAGCACCAGCACCCGGAAATCACGGGCGATGCTGCGTGCGGCCTTGCCCATGCCGATATCGGTCAGATAGCCAGCCACACCACGCAACAGGAACAACCCAATGACAGCCAAAGGCATCCATTGGTTGATGTCTTTCGGGTTCACCAGGCTATTGGTGATCGGGCTCATCAGGACCAGGAAACCACTGCCTGCGGCCGCCTCGATCAACATGCCAAGGCCCGCCATCAACAACAGCGGCCGATAGGGCTTGGCGGAGGCAAGCAAGCGCCTGTAGATCTTCCAGGCCGAGTCGTTGTCACTCATTGTTTGGCTTCCGGTGCGGTTGCAATCGCGATCCGGCGGAAACCGAGCTGACCGAGGGCATCCTGCGCAGTGACCACAGCTTGGTACGGCGTACGCGCGTCAGCACGCAGCAGCACGCTCTGCTCGCGGTCGGCACCAGCCAACTGGGCGATGATCTGCTTCAACGATTCGATGTCGGTGCGCAGCACTTCCTGGTCGTTGACGAAGTAGCGGCCATCGGCATTGACCAGCACGCTCAGCGAAGTCTGCGGCGCGCTGGTCTTCTGGTCGCTGGCCGTGGGCAACTGCACCTGCAGCGTCGAACGCGCATCAAAGGTGGTGGTGACCACGAAGAAAATGATCAGCACCAGGATCACGTCGATCAAGGGCACCAGATCGATATGCGGTTCATCCTGGGTGCGATTGCTACCAATCCGCATGGGCTCAGGCCTTCTCGGTTGCCGCCGGCCGCGGCGCGGCGGCCTTGCTGGCCGCCATGACCGCCGGGCGACCATCCAGTGCATCCAGCAGCGCGCTGGCTTCCTGCTCCATCTCGATCACGTAGCCATCGATCAGGCCACGGAAGTAACGATGGAACATCAAGGCCGGAATCGCGACCATCATGCCGGTCGCGGTACACACCAGCGCCTTGCCGATACCACCAGCAAGCTGGCCGACGTCGCCGACGCCGTGATCGAGAATGCCCAGGAACATCTGGATCATGCCGACCACCGTACCCAACAGGCCGAGCAACGGGCCAGCCGAGGCGATGGTGCCAAGTGCATTGAGGAAGCGCCCCATCCGGTGCACCAGATGGCGACCGGTGTCTTCAATGCGCTCACGGATCTGGTCACGCGGGCGATTGCGCGCTTCGAGCGCAGCAGCCAACAGCGCGCCCAGCGGCGAATTGGCACGCAGGGAATCAATATGGGAAGCATCCAGCTTGCCGCGCGCGGCCCAGTTGCGGACCTCCTGGCCCAGGCCTGGCGGCAGCACCTCGTTACGGCGCAGGCTCCAGAAACGCTCCAGGACGATCGCCAGCGCCAGCACGCCCAACAACAGCAACGGCACCATCGGCCATCCGCCGGCTTTGACCAATTCCCACACGTTTCAACCCTCCGGCGCCGTGGCCGCGTATTTGATGTCAGATAGGATAGCAGCCGCCCGCGCCCGCTCAGCGGCATCCCATGACCTTGAGCGCCAGATTCTGCGCTCGCGCAGCTGCAAGCCCTGCCTGCCCAACCAGACGTGCAGCGCCCCGCTGCCGGCCGTGGTCAGCACCTCGGCCCCGGAGCGCTGCCAGCGGGCCACCACGTCACCGCGCGGGTGACCAAAACGATTGCCGTGGCCACTGGAGATCAGCGCCAGCCGCGCGTCGGTTGCCGCCACGAAGCGATGGCTGGAGGATCCGCCGCTGCCGTGATGTGCCACCAGCACCACCTCCGCGCGCAGCTTTGCCGGCACGTGCTTGAGCAGGCGCTGCTCGATCACCTCGCCAATGTCGCCGGTCAACAACGCCGTTCCATGGGCGCCCTGGACCCGCAACACGCAACTGGATTCATTGCCCAGATAGGGAAAACCTGGCGTCGGATGCAGAAACTCAAGCAGCACCCCGTCCCATCGCCATGCCTGACCTGCCTCACAGGCCGCTGCAGCAGCTGCGCCCACTGCCAGTCCCGGCGGCATCAACAGCTCCGAAGGCGGTAGAACACCCTGCACCGCCGCCAGTCCGCCAGCATGATCATGATCGCCATGACTGACCACCAGCCGGTCCAAGCGCGGTACACCCAAGGCTCTCAGTGCGGGCACCACTACCCGCTCGCCGGCATCAAAACCGTCCGTTACCGCCGGCCCGGTGTCGAACAGCAAGGCGTGGTGCCGGGTACGCAATAACACTGCCAAACCCTGCCCGACATCCAGCGTGACCAGCTCGAACTCACCCGGCCCGGGCCTGTCGCGCCATGGCAGACACAGCGGCAGCCACAGCAACACCGCCAGGCCCTTGCCCGCAACCCCGGCCGGCAACAACAGCCACACGGCGCCGAGCAGCGCCAGAGGCAAGGCGAACCACGCCGGCTCAGGCAGCCACCACAATGAATAGCGAGCACTGCCCAGCATCTGGAACAACGGCCAGCTCAGATCGAAGCACCATGCCGAGGCCCGCCAGGCCAGGCCGCCCGCGCCGCTGCATATCGCTTCCAGCGCCGTACCGACAAGCGCCAGCGGCACCACCACCAGGCTCCACCAGGGAATGGCGACCAGGTTGGCCAACGGACCGATCGCCGAGGCCTGGCCGAACAGCATCACGGTCAGCGGCAACAGTCCCAACGTCGCCACCCGCTGCGCGGATAGAAAACTGCGCAGCCAATGCGCGCGCTCGGGCAGACACCACAGCAACCACGCCACCCCGGCAAAGCTGAGCCAGAAGCCAGCGGTCAGCACCGACAACGGTGCCAGCCACAGCACAGCCAAGGCCGCCAACGCCAAGGCGCCAGCCACATCGACCGGCCTGCGGCCAAGCCGTGCCAGCACCACCACCGCAACCATCAGCACGGTGCGCACCGTTGGCAGACCAAACCCGGCCACCGCCGCATACGTCGTGGCCCCAAGCAACGCACCAAGGGCAACCGCCTGCGGCCGTGGGCAATATCGGCCGCACCACGGCAACAAGCGCCAGAGTCCAGCCACCAACCACGCTGCGCACAGTGCAACCATGCCGACGTGGAAGCCCGAGATCGCAATCAGATGGGTCAGGCCGGTTGCGCGCAGCACCTGCCAGTCGCCTTCGCCGAGACCGCGTGTGTCGCCCAGCGCCAAGGCCTGCACATAGCGCGAAGATGCAGCCGGCACCTGCGCCGCGATCCGCGCGGCCATGCGTTCACGCCATGCGCCCAGGCCCGCAGCAGCCTCCAATCGTTGTGGTGCAGGCGATTGGCGCACGACTCCGCTGGCGGCAATGCCCTGTGCCAAGGCATGTCGCTCGGCATCAAAGCCACCGGGATTGACCAGCCCGCGCGGCGCACGCAGGCGCAGGTTCAACCGCCAACGTTCGCCCGCGTGCACGTGCAGCCGCGGACCGGGCGTTGTTGCACCAAAGTCGTCGTACCAGGACACCTGCACCGTCTCGCCCCGCAGGTCTGGCGGAAGGCTGGCTTCTGCATCCAGGCGTAGTTGAAAACGCGTGCGACGAACCTCGTGTTGGGGAAGGCTGCTTACAACGCCTGTCACCGTGATTTCCTGCGCCTCCCGGCGTGCGGCCAGCTGCTGTTCCAGGCCCCAACCCACATGCAGGAAAGCCCAGCCCAAACCGGCCAGCGCTGCCCCCAGCCAGCGCCAACGCGGGGCTGTGAACCACAACAGCACGCCCGTGGACAATGCCGCCCAGCGCACCCACGTTGACGGCAAGGCCGGAGCCAGAATGGCCGCACAGATACCGGCCATAAAGCATGCCGCTACGGCTTTTCCGGCGAAGGCGAGGGTTGAGTGGTGTTGAAGCGCGTCACCCGCGTTTCGCTGAGCTGGCATATCCGTCCCCGTTTGCGCCTTGGGGAATGCTGGCAGGCTTGTGCTCACCTTCCATCGGAGGAAGCAGGTGGTGGCAGGTCAGGAAGAGTGGGTCACGGCTGTCGAGCGCAACCATGCTGCGCCGGGGCGCCCCATCATTGCCTTGTGGGAGCGGCATGAGCCGCGAAGCTGGCTGCAATGAAACGCTGACCATGCCTGCAATCTGATCGACTGCGAGCTTCGCGACTCATGCCGCGCCTACAAGAGGTCGGGGGGGGTTGTCCGGGAAAGCTTCTGCCGAGCATCGCTCGGCACTACAGCTGCATGGGCACCATGCTTTGTGGGAGCGGCGTCAGCCGCGAAGCTGGCGACAATGAAACGTTGGCCTTGCCTGCAATCTGATCGACTGCGAGCTTCGCGGCTGACCCCCCGCCTTGGAATGTCGGTGGGGTGTCCGGGAAAGCATCTTCCGCGCATAG